>JAJFLN010000811.1 GCA_021772705.1 Candidatus Cloacimonadota bacterium
ATCGCCGATCAGGTCTTCGAAGTCTGTGGCAGGAACCCGCTCCTGGACATCGCCCTGGAGCTGGAGAAGATCGCCCTGGAAGACGACTACTTCGTCTCCCGCAAGCTCTATCCCAACGTCGATTTCTACTCCGGCCTCATCTACGACGCCATGGGATTCCCGATGGCCATGTTCCCGGTCCTCTTCGCCATCCCCCGTACCTGCGGATGGCTCGCCCAGTGGGCCGAGATGATCGACGATAAGGAACAGAAGATCGCTCGTCCGCGCCAGGTCTTCGCGGGACATCGAGAACGGAACTACACGCCGATCAGCGAACGAAACTGAGGCAGTCAAGACGCCACAACCGGGGGGGGCGGGACCTCGGGCTACGGACCTCGGGAAAGGCCGGAGTTCAAGAGTGTTTCACGTTTCTGCCTTGCGACGCTTGACACCGGGAGTTTTGGCGATCTTGCTTTTCTCCCGACGCCCGACGCCCGACGCCCGACGCCCGACGCCCCCGCTTGCCCTTCCGTCCCAGCGCATTAACATGCACTCCTGGAGTGCCGGCGACCTGTGGGACTGAGTCCTGTCTTCCTTGCCCGTCGTCCGTCATTCGGATTGGAGACCCGACATGAGTCGAATCGAGTTCATCCGAGCCATGCTGGTCCTGGCCCTTGTCGTGACACCTCTTGTCGCCCAGGAGCCTGGAGCCCCTGTGACGGAGGGGGATCTGGTCGACCTCGCGCCGGGAGAGGCTGGCCAGCAGGATGGGGGAATCAACCTGATCCTGGAAGAGGCCAGCGCTCGTCTCGATGGCAGATTGAACCGGGCCATGGAGTTGATGGCCCACGACGAGACTGACGCGGCCCTCCGGATCGCCACGGAGGTCACCGGGGAGTGGATGGATCTGGTCCGTGAGTGGCAGGGCCGGGTTTTGAAGGCCCAGCGAGAATCAGAAGAGATCGAGGGAGAGAATCAGAGCGTCGAGGCTTCCCTCGATCTCTATCTGCAAGGTCAACAGGCCGCTCAGGGAGCGGTTCGAGCTCTCGGCCAGATCCTGCAGGGGTCCGGCCAGGCCAGGGAGCAGGATCAACTGCTGCTCAAGCGGCTCCTGTCTCTCAACGCGACCCGGAAGATCGAGTTCCTGGCCGAGGCTGTTCGGGACCCGATCCGGGAGACCGAGAATCTGCTCATGGCCCGGGCCAACTCCTACGCCTCTTCGGGGCAGGAACGGCAGTCTGTTGAGCTTCTGACCCGTCTCCACCGGGACCTGGGCTCCGAAACCCAGCGCAAGCGTGCCAGGGAGCGGTTGCTGGCCCTGTACTCAGACCTGATCTCCTCCGGAAAGCTCGATGAAGCGGCCGGTCTGGCCCTCTGGTACGCCGCAAACGGGAACCTGCGTTCCCACATCTGGCGGGCCGAGACGGCTCGATTGGCGCGGCTGGCCATCTCCGGCAAGGCTTCCTGCAACGTCTCTGGATTCACGAACAAGCAAGGAGTCTTGCTGAGGCTGGACATTCCCGGTCTGCTCTGCCGCTTCTTCGTCAATCCCGGGCTGGCGGATCCCGAGCATCTCCTGCTGCTCGGACAGGCCTACCAGTTCGAGCATCGATATCGAGCGGCTATCCGCTGGTATCGAGCGGCCTTAGAGACCCGGGATCATCAGGCGGAGATCTACCGGTTCATCGCCCAGTGCCAGGCCGCCATCGGACAGATCGAGCCTGCGGCCCAGTCCGTTGCCGCCGCCATCAGTCGTGGCTACCCGGTGCTATGGCTCCTGGAAGATCCAGAGCTGGAAGCAATTCGAGGCACGAGGCGCTACCATTCCCTGCGGGAAGGCACGTTGTTCTGAACATCCAGGGAAGGTTCCTCATGCAGTCACCGCCGCGAATACCGGGCAGCCGCCGAATGGCCGGGATGATTCTGGCAATGTTCCTGATTACATCGGTGGACTTGGTTCTCGGCCAGTACTCGTCGGTCTCGGCCGGAGCCTCATCGCCTCGCCCATCCGGCACATTCGGTGGTGGCAACAAGTTCTCATCCAGTACAGGCAAGGGCCTCCAGCCTGTCTTGGCTTCACAAGGGGGCAAGGCTCCGTCCTTCTTCTCCGCTGCCCCTTCTCCCGAAGGTGTCCCGGAGGGGGTCATGGTTGGGCCCCACTCCATGGGCATCCAGGACGTGAGGAGAGAGGCCCTGAGCCGTATCCTCATGAACTCACTCGGGCTTCCTTACAAGTACCGGGGTCGAGATCCTGCAGCCGGTCTCGATCCGGCCGGCTTTGTCTGGTACGTGTTCGGCCAGCTGAACCAGACGGTACCCGACGACGAGGACGAACAGCAGGTCTTCGGTACCCGATTCCCGGCACACCAGTTCCGGGAAGGTGATTTCCTGAAAGCTCGCCACGGCCTGGCCACGGGAGATCTCCTGTTCTTCAAGGGCAAGAGTCGTCGGACCGGCAGCATCGTCACTCGGCCCATGATCTTTCTTGGGGACGATCAAGCCGTCTTTCCCTCCGCCTCGGAGAATCGTGTGGTCCGGCAGAACATCCGGCCGATTATCCGGTCTCTTGCGTTCGTCCAGCGTGTCCTGCGGCCCTAGGAGCAATGCCCATGAATTAGTGAAAGGAATGTTTGAAAACGAGTGCTCTGCCCTCGAATTCCCGCCAGGGGCCGTTGCCCCCTATCCCGGTTGAACAGGTCAAGCTTTCGTATGTCATTCAAGTGTTCATCAGCACTCTCAGTCGCACCAGTCCAACTGGGGGTTTGGGGGGAGCTGGCTCCCCCAACGGGGTGTGGGGCTGAGCCCCACTACAACAAAATCAGTCTTATCTCACCGGCATTGCCCCTAACGGTGCAGCTTTCTCGTGTTCTTGCGCTGGGGCAGTCTCCTACCGGGTGCATGTCCCGTAGGGGGTCCCCTGGCCTATTCCGGATCCGTTCGCCCCACTATGGATGCCCGCATCCAGGACGACTGAATGGCCGAGTTTTCCCGATCCGTTCGTCCTGAGCCTGTCGAAGGATGAATGGAGCGGG
>JAJFLN010000812.1 GCA_021772705.1 Candidatus Cloacimonadota bacterium
GGGGATAAACGGAGCGGGCGGCCATATCGTCTGACCCTTCGGCAAGCTCAGGAGAGGGGCCGGTCCGCGAAACGACGCTCTGTGCCTCGACAAGCTCGGCACGAACGGATAAGGAAGGAAGCGTTAGGACCACCGCACTAGCTTGGCGGCGGGACGGGGGCTGGCGGACGGCGACAGTCATCTGAATCAGGGCGTCTCCCGGGTCTTGATGAGGACAACGTTCGCGCCCAGGAAGCTCACCTCGAGTGTCCTGCGGGCCAGCTGCCGGCCATCCTCGGACTCGTGAATACCATCCACGGTGAGCTGGAACTGGCGGGCCAACTCCAGGTTGTTCTGCCCCGGGTCCCGCAGGTTAGCTCTGACGAATGCGGTGTCGAGGGTCACGAAGAAACTGCTCCGCGTCGATTCGTGAGGCGCCACTGCTTCGCGTAGCCTGTATTGATGAGGGATGCTGGGCTGTGTGATCCACTCGTCGGAAGGCTCCGGGGGCGGCGCTTCGCCGTCCGTCTCTTTCGTGTGGATGTACCAGAGCCCGCGCTCCCTGAGCCGCTGCAGGCAGTAGTTCAGTCCTGACGTGGCCGCCAGGGTGGCTCGGAGTTCGCTCTCCCGGCGATTGACAATCTGCTGCGTGGCGAAGCTGCTCTCATTGAGCGCCCCGAGCAGGATCGAGAGAATCGCCATGCAACCGACGGCCAGGATCAGAACCACTCCCCTGCGATCAGTCCCCATCATAGTCAACATCCAGTCCGGACAGGACATAGACCAGGACAGCCGGAGTGGAGCTGTTGTAGTCGTCATCCTGCAAGATCTCGATCTGGTACTTGTAGAGCACGTAGCGAGGCGGGTCTCCCGCCGGATCGTAGTCCATCGGTGGAAGCGGCAGCGACTGGACTCGCGCTGCCAGGGCCCGAGCCGTCAGAGCCATCATGTCCACGTACCGATCCGGGTTGTTCACCGCGTCGGTGCCGGCCTCCCTGACGATCGGGATGAAAGGCAGCGACGACGTGACGTCGACGGCGTTGATCACCGTACCGGCGGAGCTCAACTGTTCTTCCAATCGACCTGCCGGCAGAACGGTCATGGTGGAAGTGGTGGCGCCAAGCATCTCCCCCGGGTTCTGCCCCATCATCTGTTCGAGCCTCTCCCTGGCCAGATTCTGATAGATGGTCGTGTTGCGGGCATACTCCTGCATCGCTCGATAGCTGCTCGCGGAGGTCGAGAACAGGACGGAGGTGGCGGCCATCACACTCAGGGCGACCAGTATCTCCACGAGCGACTGACCCCGTCCGGAGGCTTCCTGCCGGTCTCTTCTCGCGGGCCGGACCGGCCTCACTGCTTCCTCCCTCGAATGAACCCGCCCGGGTCGATCTCGATGCTGAACACACCATCCGAGGCGTCGAATCCGGCGACGACTACTTGCCGGTTGGAACCGAAGGAAGCACTGAAGATCGCCGATCCCCTGTCCACGGGAGTACCGGCTACGGTGGCCGCCAGGGGATCGTCCATCCGAATGAAACTGGTACTCGCCGTCTGCAGCAGGTCGGCCTCGGCGAAGAGAATGTAATCCCCCGATTGCACGCGGATATCCGCGGTCCGGTTCCGGTAAAGAATGCCCTCTGTGATGTTCACGATGCCCGCGAGCTCCGCTGGCGTCAGGCCGCTCAGAGTCGAAGAGGAAGGGAAACTGACCCGAGGGGGGCTGGTGCCGTAGTCGACGGGACAGGGCATGAAGCTGAACGTATCGTCGGCTCCCACGCTCTCCAAGGTGATGCTGCCGCCACGGCGGATCACGTGACCTCTGTAGAAGACGAGCCCTCCTCCTCGCCCGCCGATGGCTCCTCCTGAGCCATTCTGATATCCCGCACGGGCCGCCTGGGCTTGCTGATCCCGCAGCAGGTACAGGATCTTCTGGGCATTGCCTCGAAGCCGGAAGTAGCTGATCTGGGGAGTCAGCATCAGCGCCGCCGTCACCGACAGGACCGAGAGGACCGAAAGCGAGACCAGGAGTTCCAGAAAGGTAAAACCGCCGGTCCCGGGTCTCTTCCGTGTCATAGCGTCGGGGGTGGGGAGAAGTGTGTCAGGCCGAAGGTGGCGCTGAATGTGCGAATCCCCGATTCCCGGTCTCCCCGGATCTTGACGGCGGCTGCCGAGGGCGGGCCCGTGCCGGGGGGTAGATCGAAGACAGCCACGTCGGTGCTGACCAGCTCCTCCCGGGAGTTTGCCAGGGTGCTCACGTCCGATGCGGACAGGAAAGCCTCGACGGTGGCCCTGGACTTGACACCCAGATTGGCATCCAGCTGGGCCGAGGCCACCGAGACGGCATTGAAGTCTGCTGGGGAGAGCAGACGAAAGGCTGAGCCGCCGATCGGCCGGCGCTCCCGAAGGTACAGGTTCGCCTCACCACCGACCACCTGCCGGTAGAAGACCCCCGTCATGGCCTCGTTGGCGGCGAAGTCCTCCGTGTAGGCGTTGGAGCCGGCCACCACGACGAGCGGGACTCGCTCGTAAACCAGAACGGGACCGAATGTCGTGGTCTCCACCCTGACGATCGCGCTGGCTTGCCGAATCTTGGTGAGTATCCGGTCCTGGGCGAAGATCGACAGGTAACGGGACTCCAGATCCCTGCCTGCTTGCCGCTCGAGTTGAACGGCAGCGGTGTACATGCCCAGGAAACCGCCCATGATGACCGAAGAGGCCACCACGACGATCAGGAGTTCGATGAGGCTGAACCCTGAACGCCTGACTGGGAGCCCAAATCGCGCCGATCGGTGGGCCTGAAGGCCATCTCTCACGGTCGCCGCCCGATTCCAAGGTTCCTGAGATCTCATGTGGCATCTCCAGCAATTTTGACGCAGTGTTACTATACACTAGGGGGAGCGCGGTCATTCCGGATGCCCGATCAAGTGCGCGAACAAGCAAGGGGTCATTGTGTTTCATCGAAGACGTCGCCGATATTCGATACTGAGTGTCTGGGTGGTCCTATCCTTCCTCGTCAGTCTCGGGCTGGCCGAGGCTTTGGCTCAGGGCCTCGGTCCTGATGAGGCGACTCCGATCTTGCTGGCATCGGCGGACGATACCAGCGATGACACGAGAAAGAAGGAGAAGACCCCCGCAGGTGTGGCAAGCGGTCTCTCCCCGGTCCCCTTCGATAAATCCCAGGTTCGTTTCGAAGCCGATCCGGAAGCCACGGAAGAGGATGGCGGCGGCGGCGGAGGCACTGGCGGCGGCGGTGGAGGCACTGGCGGCGGCGGCGGAGGTACTGGCGGCGGCGGTGGAGGCTCTGGCGGCGGCGGCGGTGGAGGCACAGGCGGCGGCGGTGGAGGCACCGGCGGCGGCGGTGGAGGCACCGGCGG
>JAJFLN010000813.1 GCA_021772705.1 Candidatus Cloacimonadota bacterium
ACGCCCTCGCCAAGGAACTCGAGGTGGATCGAGTGAGCCTGGTCCTGGCTACGGACTACCGGGGAATCCTGGAACGTTTGGAGCGGGGCGACGCCGATTGCGCCTGGCTCGGAACGCTGCAATACGCCCAGGCCCGGGTTCGGGGCCTGCCCCTGGTGCCCCTGGTCTGCCCCGTTCGAGGAGCCGGCAAGTGGTACAGCGGCATGATCATCTGCCGCAAGGACTCCCCCATCAAGAAGCTCGAGGACCTGAAGGGCAGAAGCTTCGCCTTCGTCGATCCCGATTCGGCCAGCGGTTATCTGTTCCCGAAGTTGATCCTCCAATCGAAGGGCATCCGGGTTCCGGAGGACCTGAAGACTCAGATCCCGGACCTGACCGATTTCGTCGGCAATCACTCCAACGTGGTCCTCAATGTGCTCCTCCGCCGGTTCGATGCCGGCGCGGTCTACAGCGGCGCCATCGAGCAGACCTTGCCCGGCGACAGCTCCCGAGGCCGGGAGATCCGGATACTGGCTCGAACGGAGCCGATCGTCGGCGAACCCCTGGTGGTACGGGCCGACATGCCCGAAGCGGAGCGGAGGCGAGTATCCCGGGCCTTCCGGTCCCTTGACGCGGCCCGGCTGTTCCTGCAGGAGGACATTCGCCGGTTCGCCCGGGTCAGCGATCGAGATTATCAATACGTGAGGGATCTGGTGGCCCGGTCGTCGCCGAGGGGGGAGTGAGGCCCCTTGGGTCTCCGGGTTCAACTCTCGCTCTGGGTCGGCTTGCTCATAGCCGTCATCATCGCCGGCCTGGCGTACACGGTATATCGCCACGAGCGGGCCGTGCTGCAGGAAGGGCTGGAAGCCCGCGGAACCAGCCTGACGCAGATGTTCGCCCGGTTCCTGGTGGATCCGGTCCTGAAGCAGGATCTGACGCAGATGCAGAACCTGATCGAGGAGGGGCGGCAGAACCACCTCTACGACTATGCCTACGTGATCGATACGGAGGGGAACTTCCTGGCCCACACCGTTCCGGGCCTGGTGGGCAACCGGCTGGCCGACTCGCCGTACATCTACCGGCTGGGCATCCCCAGAAGCCTGCTTCGTGACTCCCTCAGCAAGGACCGAGCTGTTCTCGGCTTCATCGAAGAGGCCCGTCGGGCCGATAGGGAGCGGCGGGTCCTGCGGCAGAGGATTCTGGTGAACTGGCGGCGCTGGATGGACTTCTCCACTGCCGTGAGTCTGGCCCACGATCAGGACCTGGGGGCCTTCCTGCGAGTCGGCTTCGACGAGAGGGATCAGGTCGACAAGGTGGTGCAGGCAACCCAGGAGCGTCTGGCCTGGCTCTTCGTGCCGGCGCTGCTGATGGGAATTCTCATCTGCACCTTCCTGGCGGGACACATCGTTCGGCCCATCCGCCTCGTGGTGGACAACGTTCGCCACATCGCCAGCGGCGAGTACGGTCAGTTCATCGACGTGGACAGCCCCAGGGAGCTGAGTGTCCTGGCGGACTCCGTCAACCAGATGAGCAGCGAGATCCGGGAACGGATCAACGAGATCGGCGAGGCAAACAGCAAGCTGGACCGCCGGGTGTACGAACTCCAGGTGCTCTATGAGGTCTCGAAGCAGATGAACTTCAAGAGCTACTCGCCGGAGCTGCTGAGCTACCTCCTGGACACGACGCAAGACGCCCTCAACGCCTGCTGGGGCAGCATCATGCTCCTGGACGAGGAGACCGACAACCTCCAGACCCAGATAGTCCGGGGAGCCAGCTGGGACTCCGAGAAGGCCACGCAGATTCCCGTCGGAGAGGGCATCGCCGGATACGTGTTCGCCCGGGGGGAGCCGGTGATCAGCAACCTGGGAAGCCTGGACCCACGCTTCTCGAGCCTGCCCGGCCAGAACCGGGAATTCGAGCGGCAGATCCGGCAGCTCATCTGCGTCCCCCTGCTGGCTGACGACAGGCCGATCGGCGTCATCAACGTGATCAACAAGCGCGACGGCAGCGAGTTCGACGAGAACGACCTGCGGCTCTTCACCGCCCTGGCCAGCCAGGCCGCCCGCAGCCTGGAGAATGCCCGGCTCTACGGCGAGACGATCCGGGAGTCCAAGACGGGTCTCTACATCCCCAGCTACTTCCAGGCTCGGGTGAACGACGAGATCACCAATGCCCGCCGGTTCGAGGAGGAGTTCTCCATCGTCATGGCCGACGTGGACTTCTTCAAGAAAGTGAACGATGTCCACGGCCACCTCATCGGTGACGAGGTCCTGATCCGGGTGGCCCGGTTCATCAAGGAGACGATCCGGGAATCCATCGACGTGGCTTGCCGGTTCGGCGGCGATGTGTTCTCGATCCTGCTTCCACGCACAGATCGGGAGGGCGCCCTGTCCTTCTCAGAGAGGCTCCGATCCCGGACAGAGAACAAGAGCGAAGACACTGACAAGGGGCTGCCACAGGTGACCATGAGCCTGGGAACCGCCACCTATCCCGGCTCGGGAAACAGCTACGAGAGCCTCGTCGAGGCCGCTGACAAGCATCTCTATACCAGCAAGAAGAACGGACGCAATCAGGTCACAGGCTAAGGCCGGGGCAACCCTCATGATGCATGTCGCGCAAGGGCTGGGTCCGGGCTGGGATGACACGGCAAATTACACGGAGATCTCAGAGGTCTCGGAGATCACGGAGG
>JAJFLN010000814.1 GCA_021772705.1 Candidatus Cloacimonadota bacterium
TTCAGGCCATCTTCGGCCGCTCCTCAATCGCGGAATCCTCGACGTAGCCCACTACGCCTCCGGTCCCGCTCGCTCGAACCAGCCGAATCTGACCCAAATCTGGGCGCGACTTCTGTGCATTTATTCTTGCGCGGCCCCTTAGAGCGTTCAGGCTGCGGCGCAGATCGGACCGAACGGGGAAGGGCAGGTGAACTTGTCAGACGGGCCACTAGTTGGTGCTTCGCCGGACCCGGGTGCGCTTCCGGTGGTACTCCTCGGACCACATGGCCTGCAGCGCCTTGTCCCGGATCCGGGTGATCACCGTCTCGCCCCGTCGATAGAGTTCGATGGCGTCATCGGGCTGGCCGCCCAGGAAGAGCTCAGCCGTGGAGATGTAGTTCTTCAGTAGCTCGGCCAGACGGGCGTCAGGGACGGTGCCGGCTGTTGCTTCCCGCTCCAGGAACTCCAGTGTCTCGAGCCGCTTGCTGTGCCTCGGGACTCGGCTGCGCAGGTCCGTCAGGTACTCCAGGTTGCCCTGCCCGCTCAGGTCCGAATCGTCATCCCTGCTGTCGTGCCCGTCGTGCCCGTCGTGCCCGTCGTGCCCCATGAATGGATCTGATGGCCGGGATTCGTCCTGCAAGTCCAGAGGCTCATCAGCGTCTATCTCCTGGAGAGAGTCCCGGGTCGGAGGTTCGGCTGCTGCAGTGGGCCCTGGCGCCTGTCCAGGCCCGGCCAGGGAGTTTCCGGGGTCCAGGTCGCCAATCCGGTTGCGGCATCGGGCGTGGAGATTGCCCAGCCCCGAGTTGCCCAGATCCGTCATGCACCAGGCCAGAGCACCGACGTCATTCCATGCCAGGTCCAGCGCTCTCTCGAAGCAGCTCTCCGCCGCCTTGCTCCGGCCAATCCTGCTGAGGGAGATGCCCTTGGACAGCAGAAGCTTGCAGGAGTCCGGCCGCGTCGCCAAGCCCTCGTTCAGTATCTCCACGGCTCGGAGATCGTTGTAATCGGACCGGTAAGCCGACGCCAGGCCGATGATCGGGTCTACCTCCTCCGGCGCGATCCTGTGGGCCTGCTCGAAGCAGGCGATGGTCCGCACCAGGTTTCTCACCGACAGGTATCTCTCGCCCAGCTCGATCCAGAGGCCGCAGGCTTCGGGCCGCCGGTCCGTTCTCATGTAGGATTCGGCGAGACGCTGACAGATCCCGGGGTCTCCCGGCAAGATCTCTCGGAGCTTCTCGAGAACGAAGGTGGCGTTGGTGTGCTCCTTCATCCTCTCGCAAAGAGCCAAGGCCTTCTCGTAGTAGAGGATTGCTCTGGAGTGATGCTGCTGGAAATGGGCCAGGACTCCGGCGATAAGCTGATGCGAGGGATCCGCCGGGGCCAGCTCGGCCATTCTGGGAGCCAGACCCAGCAAGGGATCGATGGAGCTGTCCGGGTTGTCCCACATGGACTGAAGCTCGGAGTAGATCCCGGGGAAGTCCGGAGCCTCACCCATGAGGCGCAGCATTTCGTCAGCCACCTGCGGGGGGGGCGTGAAGGGCGGCTCCGCAACCCGATCATCGTGAGCTGGCAACCCGGTCTGAAGTGGCGGCATCGCCGTCGGCGGGGACGGCGGCTCCGCCGGAGGGGACGGAGGAGTCTCAACCGGCAAGGAGTCATCCGCCACGGACAGTTCGGACTCGACGGCGATGTCATCGAAGTCCGTGACAGGAGTGATGATCTCCTCGTCCCCAAAGAGCGCCTCATCGGAATCGGAGGCCAGCTCGGAGTCCTCCTCCTCGTTGGCTCCTGACTGCAGATCGTCTCCAGCCAGGAGAGCATCGGGTTCCGTCGAGACGGTCTCAGGCTCCTCCAGGGGAGGCAAGTCATCGACGTCGTCCCAGTCCGCCAGATCCAGCTCTTCATCAGCCTCCTGGGCTGCCCTATCCGCCGCCTCCAGGGAGTCCTCATCCGGGGAGAGTGGAATCGAGGCTATGTCGGTCTCGCCGCTCGAGACGGGCTCTCCCACTTCGGCAAGATCCAGGAAGTCGTCATCCAGCTCGTCCGGGTCAGCCTGGCCGGCCTCTGCAGGCGGCAAGACAGGCGGGCCTGTGACGTCGGGGGACAGGGTTTCGATGTCCTCCAGATCCATGTCGATGTCCAGTTCGTCCGGATCCGCGCCCAGGGCGTTGGCAGGCTCGATGTGGTCCGGGATCTCCACCAGTGCCGCCTCTGACGACAGAGCCTCGATGCCGTCCAGATCATCGAGTAGATCGTCGGCGTCCTCCAGATCCAAAATCCCTGCGTCGTCACCGGCCTCGGAGGCGGAGCCTGTGACCGGCGCCTCACTCGGTGGCGCCGTCACGGCGACGTCATCCAGATCGATGTCGATGTCCAGGCCCTCCAGGTCGTCGCCCATCGCACTGGCCGGCTCGATGTGATCCGGAAGCTCCACCTTCGCGGCCTCCGGAGAGGGCGGCTGGATGTCGTCAAGGTCGTCGAGCAGATCGTCGGCGGTCTCCTCCTCATCGAAGATGCTGTCCGGCGAAGCCGCGTCCGAGCTCTCTGAGAACAGGTCCTCGAGCTCTTCGCCGGGACCGGCGGTGGACGCAACAGGACCCTCCGGCAGATCTCCTTCCAGGAGCTTCTCCAGATCCGCATCGACTTCCACGGAGTCTTCGGGAGCTGACTCGTCTGCTTCAGATTCTCCGGTATCGAACTCATCGATGTCAGGGAAATCCACGGCCACGACCTCCTCCTCACCCAGGATTGCAGCGCTCTCTCCCAGTATGGCATCGATCTCATCCTGCACCTGTTCAGAAGCCGCCGTCTCTTCCTCGACGGGGGAGGGCAGTGGAGACTCCACTGGCGGCATTTCGGGCAAGTCGGGCAAGCCCCCGGCAAGCTCGTCGGATAGCAAGTCGCCCAGATCTTCGCCGCCTTCGACGGGGGCTGAGTCGAGGAAGTCTGCCTCTGTCTCCTCCGCATCAGGCCGGGGCGGCGGCGCTGGTGAAGCGCCCTCCTCCAGAGCGTTCAGGTCCGCGTCGTCCCCGAAGAGATCGTCCAGATCTCCCAGGTCGTCTTCAGCCTGGGAGGGCTCGGCGTCAAGCTCCCGACTCTCGGTGAGGGCGCTCTCTTCCTCGATCAGGTTCGTTAGCTGGTCCCCGATTTCGTCTGTGCCGACGTCATCGGGAAGGTCCGGTAACTCTCCAGCCAGCATCTCGTCCAGCTCCGTTGAGCCCGGGGGCTCCATGGGCGGCAGCACGGGCGCCGTCTCCATGGGTTTCTCCGCCGGAGGCTCCGATTCCGAGGGTGGAGCAACAGCCTCAGGCTCAGCCTCGATCTGGGGCTCATCCCTGTCCTCGTCCTCTCCACCTAGACCCAGCTCGGCAAGGATGTCGTCGGGCTCCACGGCCGGCTCACCGCCCAGGCCATCGCCGCCGGGGTGAATGACTCCGGCTTCGGAGTCTCCCGATGAGATCTCTCCGAGACCACCCAGGTCAGCCAGAATCCCCGCTACTGTCTCGGCAGCGTCCTCATCGTCGGATCTCTCACCACCGGGCGTGGCCGATTCGACCCCATCGCCCCGGACTCCCGCGGCCGAGCCGGCATCATCGGGGCTCCCGAGACCCAGAATGTCCGAGAGAGGATCGTCCAGGGGCGTGCTGGCTCCCTGAGCCTCTGGTCCCCTGTCATCCTGGGGCGCTGGGGTCTCGGGTGTCAAAGTCAGATCGTCGTCGATGTCATTGAGGACGTCCTTGAGGCCGTCCATCGAGGCTGCCGTGGCAACCGGACTCCGATGGGCGAAGGGAGATTCCTCGTCAAGGGACGGCAAGAGCATGCCGTCGTCGAGTCCCAGATCGTCTCCGCCGTGAATAGCCTCGTCGGCTGTCCCCTCGGGCTGTCCGAAGATCTCATCCAGAGGCGTACTCGACTCCTCCGGCAGCGGTGGCAGCGCGGGGGGGAGCAGATCCGATGGGGGCGGGGCTGCCTCCAGGGGGGCGTCGGGTTGAACCGGCGCAGGTGCTGGCTGAACCTCCGTGTCCGGCTCCGTTTCAGGACCATCGCCGGAGGGCTCGTCGTCGCCGAGAATGGCATCGATCGAACTGGAATCGAACGGGTCCAGGTTCTCAGTCTCTTCGCTGCTCAGCGCAAGATCCAAAGGCGGGAGAATGGCCTGGGAGGTCACCCCCGGCAGGGAGATGTCGCTGGAATCGATGCCCTTCGGGAGGTCGGGCAACTCCGGCATGGGCAGGTCGGAGAGAGCGGACTCCGGTTGGGGTTCGGGAGAGGCCTCCGGGGCCGCCTCGGGTACGGGGGCTGCGGCGGGCTCTTCCGGGTTCGGCAGCAGGCCGGCTCCAGGCAGATCGAGGCCAAGGTCCTCGTCCAGGGGCAGCAGCAAGTCCTGCAGATCGCCGCCACCCTGATCCGAGAAGCCGTCCCTTGCCGGCGACTGGGTCTGCGGGAGATCCGGGACCGGCTCCGGCGGTGGAACTGGAGCCGGTGGTTCCGGGGAGATCCCTTCCCGAGAGTCCTCCATGCCGGGCATCAGGTCGTCCAGGGGAAGAGAGTCTGACGATCCGTCGCCGAACAGAGTCCCTGGCGTCGACTCGGCGCCGATATCGTCGTCGAGGGAGTCCGCCGAAGGCAGGGACATCAGGTCGGAAGGGTCTGAGCCGGGGGGCTCCTCCGGGGCTGCCGGTGGAGCAACATCGGCGGCTCCGGAATCGTCGGACATGTCCGGTGACGGGGCAGGGGCAGAGAACCCGGCGAGAGGGTCCTCGTAGTCCGTGTCCGTGTCCCGGTCGAAAATGAGGCCGCCGCCGGAGGGAGTGCCGACGGAGTCCGGTTCCCCCGATGGCGGGGGGGCCGGCGAGATCGGCTCCTCGGCCTCCGGGGCGGGCTCGGAGGCGGCAGACCGGGGCGCCTCCAGCTCGGGGGGCAGGCTGGGCAATGAGTCGGCGTCCAGCTTGAACAGGTCATCCAGGCCGTCGGCATCTGCAGCCGGCGGCTCGGCTGGCGCCGGTCCTGGTACGGGAACAGAAGGCCCCTCCAGGCTGGCATCGCCGTCCTGACCCAGGTCGTCCGAATCGGGGAGCATCAATTCCTGTTCGAGATCTGAGACCAGCTGCTCGTCCTCGATCGCTCCCTCTTCCCTTGCCAGGTCCTGAAGCAGCTCTCCCACATCCGCGGCTGGTATGGC
>JAJFLN010000815.1 GCA_021772705.1 Candidatus Cloacimonadota bacterium
GCGAACGGCATCCTCCACGTGGGCGCCAAGGACCTGGCCACGTCGAAGGAGCAGAAGATCACCATCACCAGTTCATCTGGCCTGAGCAAGGACGAGGTGGAGAACATGGTGAAGGACGCCGAGGTCCACGCCGAGGAGGATCGGGAGAAGCGGGAGGCGGTTGACACCCGCAACGAGTGCGACTCCCTGGTGTTCCAGACCGAGAAGTTCGTCAAGGAGAACGAGGACAAGATCCCTGACGAGGTCAAGTCGACCATCACGGAGGGCATCGAGCGCTGCAAGAAGGCCCTGGAGGGCGAGGACACTGCCGAGATGAAGGCGGCCTCCGAGAACCTGCAGCAGTCCATGCACAAGGCCAGTGAAGAGGTCTACAAGCAGGCCGCGGCGCAGGCGCAGCCCGCCGGAGATGAAGGGGAAGGGGCCGAGGCTGCAGCCGAGGAACCTTCGCCTGGCGGCGAGAAGGTCGTCGACGCGGAGTTCGAGGTCGACGACAAGAAGTGATACAGTCGAACCCTGGACGATGACACCGGGGCCGAAAGGCCCCGGTCGTTGTAATTTCGCCCGAGATTCGATCTCGATGAAACGGATGAGAGATGGCTGAGAAACAAGACTACTACGAGGTTCTGGGGGTTGCTCGAAACGCCTCGGACTCGGATATCAAGAAGGCGTTCCGCAAGCAGGCCCTGAAGCACCACCCGGACCGGAACGCCGACGACCGGGCTGGATCCGAGAAGAAGTTCAAGCAGCTCAACGAAGCCTACGAGGTCCTCTCGGATCGGTCCAAACGAGAGCGCTATGACGCCTTCGGACACGCCGGCATGGAGGCTGGCGGCTTCGGAGGTTCCGGCCAGGGAGTCGACTTCGGTGACATTTTCGGCGACGTCTTCGAGAGTTTCTTCGGAGGCGCGGCTGGCGCTAGGGGCGGCAGGGTCCGGCCTCGGCGAGGCAGCGATCTGCAGTATCAGATGGAGCTCGACTTCGACGAGGCCGTCTTCGGTTCCAAGAAGGAGATCGAGATTCCAAGGGAAGAGCCCTGCGAGGCCTGCTCCGGCAGCGGCGCCGTGTCGAAGGAATCCATCCGCCAGTGTACCCACTGCAGGGGCAGCGGCTCCGTTACGGTCTCTCAGGGCTTCTTCTCTCTCCGGTCCCCCTGCACCGCCTGTGGTGGCCGGGGAAAGACGATCCTGGATCACTGCAAGGAGTGCAACGGCCAGGCATCTGTCCGTACGGTCCGGACACTCTCCGTCACCGTTCCGGCTGGAGTGGACGATGAGGCTCGACTCAAGCTGCGTGGTGAGGGTGAACCGGGATCCAACGGTGGCCCCGCCGGAGACCTGTACGTGGTCTTCAGCATCCGTCCTCATCAGTCGTTCCGCCGCGACGGCGATCACCTGCAGCTGGAACTTCCCGTCTCATTTCCCCAGCTCGTTCTGGGAACGGAGCTGAACGTCCCCACATTGAGGGGCAAGCGGAAGATCCACGTGCCCGCGGGGACCCAGAGCGGCCACGAGTTCAAGATCCGTAATGAGGGCGTCGACAACGTGCATGGCCACGGCAGGGGGGACCTCAAGATCCGGGTGATCGGTGTGACCCCGATCCGTCTCTCGGAGCGAGAGAAGGAACTCTATTCCCAGCTCGCAGAGCTGCAGGGGGACGAGATCGAAATGCCCGAGAAGAGCTTCTTCGAGCGGGTGAAGGCGGCTTTCGAATGACCGAGCCCGACAAGGAGATCAAACGTAACGACCGGATTCGCAACGTCGCCATCATCGCCCATGTGGACCACGGAAAAACGACCTTGGTCGACGGTCTGCTCAAACAGACCGGTCACCAGAAGCTGTTCGAACACGGCGAGGCCTGCATCCTCGATAGCAACCCCCTCGAGAAAGAGAGGGGGATCACCATCCTGTCGAAGAACACCTCCATCTTCTACGGGGAGCGCAAGATCAACATCGTCGACACTCCCGGTCACGCCGATTTCGGCGGCGAGGTCGAGCGGGTGCTGCAGATGGTCGACGGATGTCTGCTCGTCGTCGATGCCTTCGAAGGCCCCATGCCCCAGACCCGATTCGTCCTGAGGAAGGCCCTGGAGCTTGGCCTGCACCCCGTGGTGGTTCTCAACAAGGTCGACCGGCAGGGCATCGACGTCAATGACGTCCTGGATCGCCTGTACGACCTCTTCATCGAGCTCCACGCCTCCGACGCGCAGATGGAGTTTCCCGTCCTCTATGCCAGCGCCAAGGAGGGCTTCGCCGTCATCGATCTCGACAAGGATCCCCGGACCGGCTTCGCGCCTCTCCTCGAAGCGATTGTGGACCACGTGCCTCCTCCGCCGGCCGACCTGGACGCGCCGTTCCAGATGCTCGTGACGACCATCGACTATGACCCCTTCATCAAGCGAATCGCCGTGGGAAGAATACGCCGGGGACATGTGGGCAGCTGGGCGAACATCAAGGTGTTCAACCACGACGGGGAGCTGCGCATAGCCTCCATCTCCCAGCTCATGACCTTCGAGGACATGCACCGGGTGAAGGTCAACGAGGTCGAAGCAGGCGACATCGCCGCCATCGCCGGTATCGAGGACATCCAGATCGGCGAGACCATCGTCGACGCCGATCGCCCGGAGCAGCTGCCCCCTCTACACGTGGACCGTCCCACCATTTCCATGACCTTCGGCCCCAACACGAGCCCCTTCGCCGGAAAGGAAGGCAAGCACGTCACGAGCAGGAAGATCCGGGAACGGCTGTTCAAGGAGATCGAGTCCAATATCGCCCTCAGGGTCGAGGAGATCCCCGATAGCAGGGAGTGCTTGAAGGTGTCCGGCAGGGGCGAGTTGCACATCTCCATCCTGATCGAGACC
>JAJFLN010000816.1 GCA_021772705.1 Candidatus Cloacimonadota bacterium
GCCCCCACTACCTATTGTTCAACAAGCTATTCGCCGCCATAGGAGCCGCGAAAGCGGCTGGCGATCTTCAGTTTGAGAGAGTGTTGGTAACCGGCCATAGTCTTGGCGGCGCGATGGTCGAGATATTTATGGACAAGAATGAAGATTCGAACATTGTCGGTGTTTCATTTGGTTCACCAGGAAACGACAGATTAGTCTATTCGAACCCAGGGGTTTCAGATCCACGACTCCTGAACATTTTCCATGATGGTGATGGCGTCGCCAATGCAACGCTTTTGAATGTTAAAAATGGCACGGACGTTTCCGTAAGTCGACCATATTCAGAAGACCTATCATTCCTTGAGCTCGTTGTTTCCGCAGTTTCGGGCCGCGGCGTCGGTGAGCACGAAAAATTCTTGTACGAACAAACAGCCCTCAACTTGGGGCAGTCACCACTTTGGGGTGAGTTCTGGGAAAATCGCCAGAATCATTCCGTTCAGGTTGGTACATCAGGGGCCGACAGAAATCCCGGCCTAACGGGAACACCGAGCGGCGATTTCTTACTGGGAGGCCTGGGCGATGACGAGATCCATGGTTTCGGCGGAAATGACCTACTCGACAGTGGCCCAGGGGACGACACACTTTTCGGTAGTCGCGGCGCCGATATGTTGGCCGGCGGCGCTGGAGATGACCAACTATTAGGAGGCCAGGGAAGCGACAAGATCGATGGCGGACCAGGCAACGATATCGCAGTCTTTGCTGGAGATTTCAGCGAGTACGTAATTGTCCCGAATGCAGATACTGGCGAGACAACGATAATTCATCTTGGCGGCACTGGGGCCGACGGCAGAGACATCGTTTCGAACGTCGAAATCTTGCGGTTCGCGGATCGCGATCTGGAACCTGAAACGAACAGCGCAACCCCTGGCCCGTTTCCAGCGGTTCTTAATGCGTCCGACTTAAATGGCTCGAACGGGTTCGTCGTTATTGGTGGTGATGGCCTCGGTACTGCCGCTGGCGGTGCTGACATCAATGGGGATGGGATAGATGACCTAATTGTTGGTGCGTTTGCACTGTCGGAAAGCTACATTCTTTTCGGAAAACGCCAAGGATTTGACGCCAGCTTTGACGTGGCTGATCTGGACGGTTCGAACGGATTCGTGATTGACGGTTCTGGCTCACGTTCGGTCGGCACCGTCGGTGACGTCAACGGAGATGGGATAGATGATATCGTTATATCCAATTTCCAAAGTTCCATTATCTTTGGGAAGAAGGAAGGCTTTGGGGTCCACTTTGACCTCAGCAAGTTAGACGGCACCAATGGGTTCACCGTTAACGCTCCGTTTGGATCCGCAAGTGAAGCGGGTGACGTTAACGGGGACGGAATCGATGATTTTATCGGCGGAAGTGTCGAAACCGAGACGAACGGATCTCAGTCGGGCGCAGCGTACATCGTTTTCGGCAATGTTGGCGGCTTTGAAGCCAACGTTGATGTTGCAAGCCTGAATGGGTTGAACGGGTTCGTCGTCAACGGATTTTCTGAACACGACCATGCGGTTGTTTCGGTTGGTAATGCCGGAGATGTCAATGGCGACAGAATCAGCGATGTCATCATTGGAGTAGCTACGGAGGGGCCGAACGGATCTCTATCTGGGGAGGCATACGTCGTTTTCGGCGACAGCGCAGGGTTTGACGCCAATGTTGACTCCCGAATACTTGATGGCACTAACGGATTCGTAATCAGAGGAATCGATGTCCTTGATTTCAACGTTGTTGGACCGTTTGCGGTGAGCGGCGCCGGCGACGTCAACAACGACGGTATTGATGATTTTGTCATCGGCGCTCAAGACACGGATACAAACGGGGTACGGTCGGGCGCAACCTACGTAGTTTTTGGCACTGACCAAGGCTTCGCGGAAAACTTCGATTTATCCAGTTTGAACGGGTCAAACGGGTTCCTTTTGGAAGGCCTTCGCTCACCCCATCATTTGGGCAGTTCCGTCGGTAATGCGGGCGATGTCAACGGAGATGGAATTGATGATTTGGTTGTCAGCGCTCCCGGACTTCCTGCGACCTATGTTGTTTTCGGCAGGGATGGAGGCTTTAGCGCTAAGATTGATCTAGCGAACCTTGATCCATCCAATGGCTTCGTATTCGCCGACGCTAGCAACCTCCTCGGCACAGAATCAGTCGGTAGTATCGGCGATATTAACGGCGACGGGATTGATGACCTAGTCATTGGCTCGCCGGGTGACACGCCCGACGATCCTGGCAGGGCCTTCGTCATCTTCGGGCGTAGCAGTGTCCAGAAGTTCGACGGCGGGACACCTGTTGTCCCGTTGCCATTCGATCTCGGGACAAAAGTGACCGTTAGCCAAGGTTACAAAAGCGACCCAACGGTTCCGGGAAATAGTCATTTTGAGAACGAGAACGACGCGAGACTGTCCTACAGCGTCGATTTTGCATCGCCGTTGCCCATTGATGTCCTCTCGATCGCAGACGGCAAGGTAGTGGACGCATGGAATCCGGGCGAGCCTCAATTCACTCCGGGAAAGTACGTTACGATCCAATACGACACACTTGGCTTATACGCGACATACATGCACTTGAACGACGTTTACGTTGAAGAAGGTGACCCTATCGTGGTTGGATCGATTATCGGTCTGTCAGGAAACACTGGGGCTTCGACTGGTCATCACCTCCATCTCAACATAGGAAAAGAACCCTACACTTGGCCGGCTGGCGGTCTGATCATCGCTGACAGTAGCGTTGCGACCAATGGCAATGAAGCCCCGGTTTATTTCACTGCAATGGAGAGAACCGGGGGCATGCCGCTCACGGGTGAGGTTTACACCTCAGACAATGACGCCGCGACGCGTCGCGGCGGTCCAGAAAACGACATCATCGCTGGTGGTGATGGTAACGACATAATTGAAGGCCGCGGCGGTGACGACAAGTTGGCAGGCGGTTCTGGGAACGATACGTACAAATTCGTGGCTGGTGATGGTCAGGATATCATTTTGGAAGACGGCGGTCTTGACACTCTGCTGCTAGGCCCTGGCATTTCGTTCTCCGACCTGGCGTTCACCCAAGTCGGTCAAGATCTCCATATCGAGATCGCCAGCGGCATTACAATCACCGATTTCTTCTCCGGCGACCCTGCCAAACTCATTGAGCAAATCGAGTTCGACGATGGTTCCTCCTTCGATCTGGCCAGCCTAGCGGCCCCGGCGAACCAACCGCCCGACGCCCAGAATGATGTCTTCACGAGCCCAGAAGACGCTGTCCTCACCGGAAACGTGCTGGCCGACAGCGGCAACGGCGCGGACGACGATCCCGACGGCGATGGCCTCAGCGTAGAACCGCAAACTCTGACAACGGCAAGCGGCGGTGCGGTTACGCTTCTGGCCGATGGCTCGTTCACTTACACCCCGGCGGCGAACTTCAATGGCCTCGACGAATTCGAATACACGGTGCTGGACGGCAACGACGGTAGCGACACGGCAACCGTCACCATTACGGTCGACCCGGTCAACGATGATCCTCTCGCCCGCGACGACGGCTTCGACACCAATGAAGACGTGGCGCTGAACGGTAATGTCCTTGCCGATAACGGTGATGGTGCCGATAGCGATATCGATGGCGACGATCTGACGGTCCAAGCCGCGAATTTTGCTACATCGCTCGGCGGCGCGGTCGCGCTACTGGCCGACGGCAGCTTCGCTTACACACCCGCCGCCGATGTCAACGGCCTGGATAGCTTCGCGTACACATTGGACGATGCCCACGGCGGCACCGATGTCGGCACGGTCACCATCAACATCGCACCGGTCAACGATGCGCCTGTGGCCAGCAACGACACATTCGTCGGTGACGCCTATCAGGACATCACGGGCAACCTCCTCGCCGACAATGGCAGCGGACCCGATACCGACGTTGACGGCGACTCTCTTACCGTTGAGGCCGCCGTGATCACGACCACCCATGGCGCAACGGTGGCCATCGAAAGCAACGGCGATCTTGTCTATACGCCCCTGCCCGGCTTCTCCGGCCCGGACAGCTTTGAGTATGCCCTGTTGGACGGCCACGGCACCCCTGCCACTGGCACCGTCAATGTGACTGTTAACGAGGTCGTCGCTGATTTCGTCGGCACCGACCACAGAGACTTTATGCGCGGCAGCCGCGACGACGACGTCATGGTCGGGCACGCCGGAAACGATCTGCTGCGCGGACGCGCCGGCGACGACCTGCTCGACGGCGGACCGGGGAGGGACCGGCTGTATGGCGGCCGCGGCGACGATAGGCTCTACGGGGGCGAAGGCCGCGACAAGCTCATCGGCGGCCGCGGCAACGACCACCTCGACGGCGGCCCAGGGCACGACCACATGTATGCCGGTCGCGGCGACGATCACTTAAAGGGCGGTGACGGACCCGACGCTCTGGATGGCGGCCGCGGTGACGATGTTTTAGCGGGCGGCGCCGGCCGCGACTGGCTCTATGGCGACTACGGCGCGGACCGGTTCGTGTTCGAAGCAGAGACTGCCTTTGACGCCGTCGACCGGATCGAGGATTTCTACAAGAGTGAAGGCGACAAGGTCGACATCGAAGGCCTGCTGCTGGCGTTCGACCCAACCACGGACGACATCGCCGACTACGCACGCCTCACACCATCCGGCCGACATCACACAATTCTCTCGTTTGATACCGACGGCGGCGGCGATGGGTTCAGGGACATCGCCATTATTGAATATGGCAAGCGCCTCGACCTCAATGACATCATCGACAGCGACTACTTTCTCGTCGCCTGATGTGCCGGTCCGTGTGGAGTACAGCGACGTAACAGAAAAGGAGCAGGGAGAACCATTTCGATATCGATGGTCTTCTGCGTACCACCGCTGACGCTGACCCGGTGCCAGCCGCTCTGGGCGAAAATCAGTTCGGTCAGCAACCCAGAGTCGCGCCATGTCAACAGGCCGCATGAGGCCACAAACAAAACCCCAGACTCTCCGATAACCTGGAGCGAATATGGAGCTCAGATCAGGCTCAGGTCACAAAGGCTACTTGTTAGTGGCGTGAGGTTTCGGGCCAGGTCAGCCGGTAGGGAGAGGCGTCGTGCGGACCGTCAATGCCTGATCGCGGCGTTCACGCCGCTAGAATGACGGGATCCTGCACTTCAAATTGCGCCCAACACTTTCAACGCGGCCGTTTTGGGATCGCCGTAGAAGACGGGGTCGACCTGCTCCATAATGTCGGCGCTCGAAGACGTCTACGCCATCCCGCTGAACGGACTTCATCAGCTCGGCAAATCTCGCATCAGTCAGATTGCTGAAGCCGACCTCGTAGTCATTGGACATTGTGATCGTCCTCTTGTTCTGAGTTACGGGCGTTGATCACTGTCATCTGTCTGATCGGTTCAGCGCAGCTGGCTGAAGCTGAGGCCGCTCGCGGCGTGCACCGGCTCGACCCCAAAGGTGTCGCGGAACCGCGTGAGCGTCACGTCAGCATAGAGTGGATCTATTTCGATTCCGTAACCGCGACGACCGGTGCGTTCCGCTGCGATCAGCGTCGTGCCTGAACCGCCAAACGCATCGAGCACGATGTCGCCGCGCCGCGAACAGTCACGGATGGCGTCTGCGACGAGCGCGACCGGCTTCACTGTGGGGTGCATAGCGAGTTCCGCACTGCGCTCCGCACCAAAACTGTTGATGCCAGCATAGGGCCACACATTGGTGCGATAGCGGCCGTGGGCACCGAGCTCGACATTGTTGACGTGCGGGGCGGTGCCGTTCTTGAAGACGAACACCAACTCGTGTTGCGAGCGATAGAGCGAGCCCATGCC
>JAJFLN010000817.1 GCA_021772705.1 Candidatus Cloacimonadota bacterium
GCGGCCCGCCTCCACCGTGGGGCGAACGGATCCGGAATAGGCCAGGGGACCCCCTCCGGGACAGGCACCCGCCCCGGAGTGCCTCGATGTCAGTCCGATCCGTCGCCCTCCATCTTCAGGAGGGCGTCGACGACGGGTTCATCGGCCGGAGGCAGTGGAAGTTCCCGAATGCCGCCGAGATCGACCCAGCGAAGCTCGGCGCAGGCGATGGGCCGAGGTTCTCCGATGCCAAGAGTGCAGCTGTAGACGAGCATCAGAAGATCGAATTCAGGGTAGGGATGAAAGACGACGGTGAAGATGGGGCCCACCTGACAGGTGACCCCTAGCTCCTCTTGGATCTCCCGGACCAGGCACTGCTCCGGTGATTCGCCGCTCTCGATCTTGCCTCCCGGGAACTCCCAGAGGCCCGCCAGGTGGACGCCTTCGGGGCGCCTGGCCATGAGCACCCGGCCTTCAACTTGGAAGAGGGCGGCCGCCACGAGCTTTCGCGGTCGCGAATCGATCGATGAAGAAGGTGTCATGAGCGGTGGCCAGATCTATGAACTGCTGCTGTGGGGGGCATTCGAGACCGCCGAGTTGAGTTGAGACCCATCCTGTCGATGTGTTACGATCCGCCTGCCGAGCCATCCGCGCTGCGGCCCGTTCCAGTCAGGATCCATGGCGGTCTTTCTTAATCAGGTAGCGCTGTTCGCTGAACTCGACGAATCGGAATTAGCAAGGCTCGAGAGGATCATCTCAGAGCACGCCTTCTCCCCGGAGGGATTGATCTTCCGGGAGGGCGACCCGTCAGACTCTTTCTACATCATCAAGACGGGTAACGTGAAGATCGTCAAGGACGCCCCGGACGGCAGTCAGAAGGTTCTCGCAACCTTGAATGAGGGCGATTTCTTCGGAGAGATGGGTGTCATGAAGGACTCCCCACGGTCAGCCCATGCCTACGCGCTTGGGGCAACGAAGCTGCTCAAGATCCTGAAGCCAGCCTTCCTGACCCTGTTGGACAACAACAGCCTCATCGCCATGAAGGTCAGATCCGCCATGGTTCGCCGCTACAGCGACAACGTCTTCGCCTTCTCAAAGAGTTCGCCAGGAAAGGACTGAGGTCACCATGCCCGTGTCGCTGGAGTCAGGAGCCTCGCATCTGGCGTTGAGAACGCTCTGCTCCCTGGATGATGCCTTCGATCAGGAGCGATCCAGCGGGCTGCACGAGATGATGCCCGTCGTCTTCGACGTCCTGGAGGAGATTCTCCCGGGCCGGCACTGGTTCCTCTGCCTGGACGCCCCGGACTTCAGCCAGGCTGAAGAAGAGAACGTGCTGAGCCATCGCCGTCACACCTATTGCAGCAGCGATCAGGCGACCCAGGCGGCGGCATTGATGCTGGAGGAGCATCCCGAGGCCCCCCTGGCGCCAGAGCGGTCGAAACAGGCACTCTTGCCCACCACGGTTCCCTTCAGCGAAGGCGCCTTGGTGCCCCTCAGGGTCCAGGGCAGGTTCATCGGAACCCTGGGCGTGACTCCCGCCGAGGATGGAGACGAGGATACGCTGATTGTCCTGGCGGCAGCGTCGCGCCGCATCGACTCCGAAGTGGACATCCACGTTCAGCGGCTTCGCCGGCGCATCCTGGCCCGGAAGATCAACCATGCCCTGGAGGACTATTACCTCGAGCGAGGGGTGGAGCGGGCCATGCATGTGGTCCTGGCCAACGGCATCTGCCAGGAAATCTTCCTCCTCTATGATCGGGACGGCCTGGACACGGCGTTCGACTTCGTCGACCTGCGGTTTAGCCAGACCGGCACCCTCAGCGCAGGCGTGCCCAGGGCGGAGGTGGAGGCGTTCCTTCAGGACACCTCAGAGATGCCCCCGGCGATCCAGGCTGTGATCGGGAGTTCTGGCGGGGGATTCACCCAGTCCCTGCTGAAGCACGATCGGGAAGGCAGGGAGCAGACCTTCGGTGCCGTCGTGTTCGTCGGCGGTCCATTCACCCAGAGCGACCAGCTGTTCCTGGCCGAGATGGTGGACGACGTGGACTCCGCCATGATCAACTACCACGAGAAACGCCGGAAGCTCTGCCGTTTCCTGTCCCCCAGCGTGGTCAACCGGCTGCTCGAAGGAGATCAGAGCGAGATCGATGCCCAGATGGCACCCAGGCGCAGCAAGATTGCCATGGGCTTCGCTGACATCGTCGGCTACAGCGGCCTCTGTACCCTCCACCACGACATGCCGCTGGAGATCGCCACACTGTTGACGGACTGGAAGACCCGGATGCGGAAGATAACCTTCGATCACGGCGGGATCGTGGACAAGTTCATCGGCGACTGCCTCTTCTTCCACCGGGGACCCTGGAGTGAGGACTCACCGGAGCAACTGGCTCTTGATGCTATCCGGATCGCTGTTCGCTGCGCCAACGACACCGACGAGTTGAATGGCCGCTTGACCCAGTACGGAATGAACGACACGGACCAGCTGCGGGTGTCCATCGGGCTTCACATCGGGCAAGACCTCGTGGTCGGGGACATTGGAGGCGAATTCACAGCCATCGGCGCCGACGTCAACATCACACAGCGGATACAGGGACACGAGCAGAGCAGCGGCCGGATCGTGGTCAGCAAGGCGATCCGGGACCTGAGCCACGGCTCCCTCTCGGAGCTGTCCCTTCCAGGAGTGGCAGCGGAGTTCAGCCTCCCCTTCGAGCTGGAATTGAAGGGTGTCGGACCGTTCCAGGTCTACGAGCTGATTCGCCGGCCGGCCTGAATCCGACTTCGGTTCAGCGATTGTGGGCGGCCAGGGATAGGGTCCCGTCCCGGCAGACCTTCAGGCCCCCAGGGAGGTCCCACTCCTGATTCCCCGGTTCCGTTGAAGGACTGGCCTGGGCCACTGCGGCCATTGCCAGGCCGCGACAGATGGATGCCACCATGCCGGAGCCGTCGCTCAGGTCCTGTCGAGGCAGATAGAGAATCAGGGCTGCGGCGGAGGTGTTGCCCAGTTCGTAAGCACCGGAGTCCTTGATGACGCCGGGCGGGCTGGTGCTCCCGGCAATTCCCTGGGCCAGAGCTTGGCCACGGCTACTGCTGGGATAGACCAGCAAGACAGGATGGGGCTCAGTTCCTGGCCTGATGCAGAGATAGATGCTGTCTCCCCGCCGGTTGGACAGTCGGACCCGTTCGTTGGGGGTCGACTCCAGCCGCACCTCCGGAGAGGCACCGGCGGCCATCAGCGCCGATTTCAGGGTCTGAATCCAGAGTCTTCGGTCCCGCTGTGGAGGCAAGGCAAAGACATCGACACCTATCTTGACCCGGCGGAGGCCCCCTCCCAGGACAGGGGTCAAGCGCAGCGAGAACGGGACGGCGCCGGAGGGAGCGGGAATCCTTGTGGGCACGAAGCCCGGGGCCCGCAGGTCGATGGCGGACGTGGAACCGGGCGTGCCCGTCGCCGGAGTTCGATAGAGACAGGTCCCCGAATCGGGGTCGTAGGCGAAGGCAACCCTCTCGGGCAGGGACAACCGGGAAGGACGATCCTGCCTCTCCGGCACTGTCACCATTCCCCAGAACCAGTCCCCCGTGTCCGCCTCATCGGTTCCTGCCAGTGCGGGAGTCTGTTCCAGAACATCGCCCCCGGCCATGATCCGGAAGGAGGCCGAGGCGCTGGAGGAGACAGTGAAAGAGACCTGACCACTCCTGACCTGGGCGCTTCGACTCTCGCCAGCAGTCGCCAGGGTCACCTCCGCCCCATCGGCGACGATCCGGCCGTGACGATCCAGCACTCGGGCCGAGATGATTCGCGGGAGAGTAGCCGCCGCATACGAGGGAGGGAGGACTCTCACCTCCGCCAGGCGAAGGGGGGCACTGACCTGAAAAGTCCTGGAGACGGACCGGGAGGCCCTCCGTCTGCTGTCGAAGGCGATGACCTTGATGTCGTGATTTCCAGTGGGCAGATCCATGGCCAGGGCCATGAAGCGGTGATCGCCGGACCATTCAATGGGCCAGGTGACCCGCTGACCGTCGAGGAAGATCTCCAGATCAGGTCTCTGGTTGGAGCCGGGAAGTCTCGCGGCGCCGGTCAGCCAGACTGCTTGCTCCGATGTCACTTCACCCGACCGGGGAGCCAGGACTTCCAGAGAGGGCCTGGGAGGGGAGAGAAAGTCGCCGATGGCCCGGGCGTAGAGGCGGGCCTCGA
>JAJFLN010000818.1 GCA_021772705.1 Candidatus Cloacimonadota bacterium
CTACCAGCGCTGGGAGGAGCTGCGCAGCCAGGATCGCTACCGTCAATACCACCTCTGGGGTGAGGATGCGGTGACGACCCGATTGCCTCCCGGAGTGGTTGCAGGAGGACACGACCAGGACAACGACGAGATCGTGTTCTACGAGCGCGAGCTACTCGTACCCAGGCTGGCTTCGGTACTGATTTTGGACGACGGAGGATGGTCCCTGGTCGTGTCCGATGCAAACGGGGCCAATCCTGTGCCCGTGTTCACGGAGGAAGACGTGACCGGCCTCAGCGGAATACCGACATATGTCCGATGGACACCGTCAAGTGACGCTCTGCTATATATCGCCGGGTCCATGGCGGGCGGCAGAGAGATATTCGAGTACGAAATGGTCTCGAAGAAGATTCGCCAACTCACCCATTCAGACGCAAGAGAGGAGCAGTTCGAGCTGGTATTCGGAGGCGAGGAAATCGTCGCGGTTTCATCTGCAGGCGGGGGGAAGTTCGATCTGGCATTGCTCACCAGGGAGGGTCAGTTCATTCGTGAAGTGGTGACCGGTGTCGAAGACTATCCCTATGTGTACGCCAAAGGAAACAAGGTCTTCTACAAAGAAGGAGGAGGCTTGAACCCTTACCGCTGGTATCAACTTGACTTGCTAACAGACGAGCGCAGTCTTGTGAGTGTTCCAGGGGACGGGGACACGATTTTTCTTGCCCTCTCTCCCGACGGAGGCTTCCTGGCATGCTCACTTCACCGAGGAGGCGCCTACTTTGTGGTCGTCCTGGACTCCGAGACCGGTGAGGAGAAGATGAGTTTCGATGTCATGTACCCCGCCGGTTGGATTGAGTGGAGTGACGACGGCACCAGCTTGCGGTGGCTCGTGTCACCTTGGGGCATTGGATACTCGGTCACAAGTCTGAACGTGGAATCCGGGGAGACACAAACCGTCATTGGATCGACAAAAACCCATGGTGATCGGGCCATCACTTTCGCCTTCTCCCCCATCCCAAAATGATCATGACCAGAGTCGAGCGGTCAGCCAGGCAGGCATCGAAGTCTACCTGCGATGCGGGCTTCACCTTGGTGGAGATCTTGATCGCCTCCGCCATTCTCACGATGGCTCTCATTCCCATCGTCTCCAGCTTCCACACACTCGTGGTGGGATTCAAGAAGACCACCGAATCGACACACGGAGCATTCCTGGCTCAATCCGTCATGGAGAACATCCGGTACCGGCTCTACAACTTCGACGCTCGGTACTACGGGCTGAACGACACCGTCGAGGCGCGAGCGGAGGCTCTGGAGCAGCTGCGCTGGAAGCTGTTCTTCCAGGACCTGGCTGAGACCGAAGGTGGACGTTGGGTGGTGGACAATCCCCAAGGGATCAGCCGGTACTTCATCGAGTTCCAGCACCTCGAAGGTACAGACCTTCACGCGATCCGTCAGGAGACCAATCCGGCGCTCTGGAAGTCTCTGAAGGACTACTCCGCCGAGGTCCATGTCTTCTTCGACGGCCTGGATGAGATCTTCGACCCCGACGGGGATGAGAAGCGACAGACCGACATGGCCGGCGTCCGGGTCGTGATCCACTGGATCGACCACGAGGACGTCCATCGCTCCAGCGAATTCGAGACCGTCCTCACCCGATACCAGTACGAACCCAATGAAGTGCCGTAGATCACATCTCCCTCTGCAGAGCTTCACTCTGATCGAGGTACTCCTTGCAGCGGCCCTCATGTCGGTCCTGCTGGGAGGCGTGTACTCCCTCTGGACGGTGAGCGAAAAGTCGGGCAAGAAGCTCTCCACGAGCGGCGTCCAGATGCAGGAGATTCGGCTGGGCGTCAAGAAGATGATGAATGAGCTTCAGGAAGGGCTGGCCCTCTATTATCCTCATCCCGGAGGTCTCACGCAGAGAGGCGTCGGTTTCCTCAACGCACGAGGCGAGGTCATCATGTACTACGAGCACCTCTCGGCCGACGAGACAGGCAAGGCCATCTGGCGGGCCGATCTCAACGCCGGGACAGCCGAGGAGCTGATCCGGGACGTCGCCTGGCTCCGGACGACGGTCCTGCCAGCCGCAAGGGGCAAGGAGGCGAGCTGCGTCAACCTCGATGTCAGCCTCTTCGGGCAGTCCGCCACGGGCACCACGACAGCCCAGTACAACGTCGTCACCTCAGTCTTCCTCCGCGGCCTCCAACGGGATGTCCCGGAGTGAGGTGAGGATGGGAGGCACGCAACCGGGGGTGCGGTCTCCCACAGGAGGCGGCCTTCATTCGTCCTGGCAACCCCACTAGCGGGACCGCCAAAACTCAGCCCATCTCGATGGCTCGGCGGGCGGCCCAGTCGATGTGTTCCAGCAACCGGGTCTCGTCGACGGGGCGCTCCAGGCAGAGCGTCGCGCCGGCAGCCAGGAAGCTGTCCTTCAGCGTGGTCTGCTGTGGCGAGACGAAGGGGATGAGCGTCAGGGGCCGCCTGACGGCCAGGGCCGCCCTGCGGATCTGCTCCACCAGACGGGTGGCGGGCTCGAGCATGAGATGCAGATTCAGGAGCACGATGTCCACGGGATGGCTGGCAAAGGGGACCAGGGCCCGCTCCACCCGAGGGCACTGAAGCACGTGATAGCCCCGCATCAGGAGGGGGACGGCCACGGGGCCGGTCTCGGAGTCCTCGCCTCCGATCAACAGAATCGGATTGGAGTAAGTGTTCGGCAGATCCGGTTGCTGCAGCTGGGTGTCGTCCTGCGCCGCCGGCTCCTTGCGAGCCTGGCTGATTCGATCTCTCAGGTCCCTGGAGGTCTCCATGGTCTCCGGGTCTCTGGCCTGCTGCAGCTGGGCCACGCAGCGCTGAAGCATGGGCAGGATTCCGTCCCGGGTGATCGGTTTCGTCATGTAGAAGAAGGCGCCGGCCTTCAGGGCTGCCATTGCCGTGCTTCGATCCGCCTGTCCCGTGAGGACGAAGATCATCACCTGTCGTCCCAGGGTGCTTTCCTGCTCGGTGATGGCGGCCATCACTTCCAGACCGCTCATCTCGGGCATCACCATGTCGAGCAGCACGATCTCGATGCGGCTGCTCCTCAAGATGTCCAGCACCTGGGTCGGGTCCGTCGTCGACTGGACCTCGTAGCCGCATTCCTGAAGGACGTCCCGGGCCATCTCGACGGACAGTTCACTGTCGTCGACGATCAGTATGGGCTGGGTGTAACTCATGAAAATCGAGGGACTCCAGTTTCGATCTTAGCTCTCGGCAGGGTTAGAATGGCAGCCGCATGCTGACGAAGTGTTCCTTCACCACCGTGCCGTTGAAGAAGCTGTAGTCGAGCTTGAAGTCGTCGAAGAAGTGCAGCCCGAAGCCGAGTGTCAGCACGCCGCCGTCGGAGCCCAGTCTCAGGGCAAAATCGTTCTCCAGGAACTGTCGCTCCACTCCGATCCTCAACTTCTGATCTATGGCCCTGCTGGCGTTGAACACGTTCATCACGTCGGCGGCGAAGATGGTCTCTCTCTTCTCGCCCAGGGTGTAGGCCCCCCCCACGTTGGTGACGAAGCTGTTGGCCCGGGCGCCGATGGTGCCGCCGGATCGGGAGCTGATGACCGAGCCGAGGACGGTGCCGATGCTTAGCCGGGGGTTGGCCTTGTAGAAGAGGCTGAAGTCCAGGTCGAAGGTGTTCTGCTTGCCGCTGGTCCTGAGGGAGGGGATCTGGCGCTCCAGGTCGACGAAACGGACGGCCATGCCGCCGTAGAGCTCCGGTCTCCGGGTGAGCCTCTCGGCGATGGGGAACCGGGTCGACACGGCGGCCGTGGCGGTGAAGATGTCGTCGTCAGTGGCGGGGACGAAGCCCCGGATGGTGTTCAGGCTCAGGGTCCGCTCCTCACGCAGCAGGCCGATGCCCCAGGAGTAGTTCGAGACCCGCTCCGGCCGCGTCTTCAGCTCGTAGTCCGCCTCGAGGTAATCCTCCAGGGTGAGCCGCTCCTTGCCCGTGGTCTGGTAGATCTTGCCCACGTAGGCGAAGTGGTCCGTCCGGAAGTCGTCCCGGCGGGCCACGTTGGCGCCGACCTGGACCATGCTCTTCTCGATCTGGTGCATGCCCGCCGGGTTGGTGAAGACCGAGTTTTCGTCGTCGGCGACGGCGATGAAGGCACCGCCCAGAGCCCGGGCGCGGGCGCCGAGAGCCATGGCAGGAGGGGACGTGGCCGCCGTCAGCAGAGCCAGAAGGCAGAACCAGATCAGCGTCGAGGGCGTCCGTCCCGGATGGAATGGGGCCGAGGGGATATGGGTTTGCATCGTCTTCATGGGGTCACCGGTTCCTTGGAACGTTCAGGAAGAGATCTTCCGGACTGCCGGAGAAGCTCTCCATCCGGTAGCGTCGGGTCGGTTGGAGTATCGAAGGGGAGGCGGCTGGCTCTGGCTGATAGCCTGCCTGGCCGGCCAGGGGCTGTCCCTGGATGGCCGGATCGGGATGCTGTCGAGGCAGACCGTAGCGGGCTGCTTCCCCCTGGATTGGCATGGGAGCGTGGCGCCCCGGGGGCGGGGACTCGTGGACCCGCGCTGCTGGGGCCGAACCATAGGCCTGGGCAGTCTGTGCCGGCGGCGCCGGGAACCTGTTCTCCCGGGCCACGGGCTGGAACTGGCCCGGGAATGGCAGCTGGGTCATGGCCGGCATGGCGGCTGGCGCCTGCCTGATCGGAACCTCTCCGGGAGCCCGGGCAATGGGCTGCATCGGTGGCGGTCCCGCAGCTCTCCGGGACCGATTGGGACCCGAGTGTCTGCTGGCGATGGCGGGAGCGCTGGCGCTGTAGATGAAGGGGACCGTGGCCAGCCGGGAGTCCCCGGCGTTTGGCCGAGCGTCGTAGTCGCGCAGCCAGTCACGCTGGGCCTCCTCCGAGGAAGCCAGGAGGTCGATCACATTTGGATTCCCCAGGTAGTCCGATCCTCCGCCGAAGTTCTCCGTGGTGGGGAACTTCTGAACCCGGCCGTTCTGGAACTGACCGTTGGCCAGGTTCTGGGAGTCGAATGGCAGCATCATCACCTGGTAGCCCCAGTGCGGCTGGGGCTGGCCGATGTTGGCTTTCGGGACCTTGACGATGAAGTCGTAGCCCTCGACGAAGACCACTCGAGGGATGTAGATCTTCGGCTTCAAGTGGACCAGCCCCAGGTCGTTGGTCCGGCCCTCGATCAGCCGCCGGACGTCGAGGCTGCGATTCGGCGTCACCAGGATCATCTGCTCCCAGCCGGCCTCCTCGGTGAAGTTCACCCATCGGCCCGGCAAGGTTCGCGTGACGCCGCTGCCCTTCTTCCGGTCCTTGTCGATGTAGATGTCCATCAACTGCAGGAACCAGCCCTTGGCCTCGGAGGAGCCGTCCCGGCGGAACTTCTGGATCGGCCGTCGCGTGGTGATCCGGAAGATGACGTTGGCGCCGCCGTCCTCAACCTGGAAGTTGGTGATGTCGAAGAAGCCTTCCCGATTGTCGAACTTCAGGGGGTACAGGTAGGTGCCAGGTCCCCGATCGTCGCCCTTGGGGTCCTTCATGGCGAAGTAGACCTTCCGGTCTCCCTGATGGATACCAGCCTGGGGGCTGTAGACGGGGGGAACACTCCTGGCGGAGCAACCGGCCAGAGAGAGGGCGGCCATGGCGGCCGCGACGAGCATGGGAAAGTGGTTCTTCTGTCTCATGGGCATCTGCATCACTTGATCACGATCGCGGATCGATCGTCATCGGAGAGCTCCTCGTAGGGATCTCGCCGGATGACCTCGTCCTTGTTGATGATGAATCCATACTTGAGTGTGTCGCCGGAGAAGCTGCTCAGGGACTGATCGATCCGGCTCCAGACGCCGTCGCCGGCGATCCGGTCGCCGCTCAGCTGAATGCCGGCCGTGGCGGGATCGATGTCGAACTGACTGCCATCGTCGAAGAGGGGCCTGGCGCCGTCCTGGGGATTGAAGTCATTGAAGTCGCCCACCACATCGACGGAGGAGAGGGCGCCGAAGTCGGCCTCGAAGAGCAGGAACACGGCCGTCGCGGCGGTCTTGGGAATCAGCTGATGCAGGGAGTCCGTCAGGATCGGGTCCGTGGGGCCGAACCGTCCGGAGTCCAGGTTGACCTCGAACTGGGTGATTGTCTTCCCTGCCTCCGGCACATCCACGATCCCCCAGCCGATGTCATAGTCCTGTCCTCGGGCGACGACGAACTGGCGGCCCGTGTGACGGGTGACGATGTTGAAGTCTCCCTCGACGTCACAGAATCCCAGATCGCTGGTGGCCGGGAAGGGACCGAGGAGTTCGACCCGGTTGATGTTGGTGCCCGAGCCGACCAGGTTCGCCCGAATTCCCACTGTCGAGAGAGGGAAGGGCACGGTGATCCTGGCCTGGATGGCCGACGTGGGGGTTACGACACCATCCTGGATGCATCCGCCCAGGAGGATCGGAATCGTCAGCAGCAGCATCGCCGCCAGGCAGGTTGTACTGGTAGGTGAGGTTCGCATCAGAAGTCGGTCTGGGCTGTCAGCTGGACGATCTTGTTCCGTCGCCAGAAGAGGAGGGGGCCGTTGTCGAGGCGATCTGCCGGGCTCTCGTACTCGTAGCCATAGGTCAGCCGCATCTCTGTTTTCGGCGTGGGCTCGTAGAGCAGCTCGAAGAAGTTGTTGATGATGAAGTCGTCGAGCCGGGACTCCAGGTCGATGTTCATGATTCCGTGGATGTAGCGGAGCTTCAGGGCCCGGGTGAACTGCCAGTCGAGCTCACCGACGATCAGATCCGTCGTTCCGTCCAGGCCGCTGGCCACGTCGTCGTAGGCGTCTTCCCGCTGGAAGAAGAGCTTGAGGGAGACCTCGTCGCTGAAGCGGTAGTTCGATTCGCCGCCCACGGTGGAGATGTCGAGGCCGTTGCGCTGGTTTCGCAGGACCTTGCCGGCGGCGCTTCGGGCCAGAGGCCGGATGATGTTGCCATCGACGTCCTCGAAGAGATCCGTGTCGCCATCGTCGGTCCTGAGAAGGGCGTTGTTGATGTACTCGACGTAGCCCGAGAGGAAGAGCTTGCGGCTCAGCTGGCTGTTGAGGGTGAACCGGCCCAGGCGCTGGGCGTAGTGCTTGCCATCGGCCCCGACGAGATCGAAGTCGTCTATGAAGGAGAGGTTGGCCACGGCGCTGGTGTCGTCGTTGAGCCGCACGTCCAGGGAGAACTCGCCGAAGTTGAGTCCAGTCTCGGCGGGCAGGTTGTCTTCCTGGTGTTCGAATGAGAACTCCGTGTGGGTCCTGTCCGTCAGGTCAGCCAGGAGCTGGACTCGCGCCCGGGTTCCTACCTGTCCACGGATGCCGTCGGTCTCCCTGGGCACCTCCCAGTGCTTGGTCTCCCAGAGGGTGCTGAGGCTGAAGTCCTCGAAGATCCGGGCAACCCGGTCCCGGAAGTCGTACTTCGCCTCCAAGCGCAGCAGGCGCTCTCCCCGGGAGGTCGGGCTGCCGCGGCGGAAGTTGTCCCGGTAGGGGGCAGGCGAGGTGTCGGTGAATTGCCACTGGGCCACGTCGGCCCGGAAGTCCTTGCCAAATCGATATCCTCTGGCCGAGAGGGTCAGGTCCTGGTGCTGATAGGAGCCATCGACCTTGAAGGCCGAACCGTCCTTGTCTTCGTCTCCGTCGGATCGCATTCCCACCATGGTGAGGTCCCAGTCGTAGCCCGAGCTGCGGCTGAACTGAATGTCGCCGGCGATGACCCGGTTGAAGTCGTCCCGGGCGTCATAGCCGAAGACCTCCTCCACGTAGGTGGCCCCCAGGGTCATGTCGTTCTTCGATCGCTTCTCGCCCCGGGTCCTGTAGGGCTCGTAGAGGATACGCAAGGCATAGACGTCATCCTCGTCCTCCGTGGTCTGGGCGAAGAAGTTCGTCAGGTCCGTCGGGTCGTTGCCCTCGCTGTTGTCCAGGGCGATGACCTTCAGGACGCTGGCGTTGTAGGAGAGCTTCTTGTAGGAGCCGCTGCCCTCGACGCCGGAGAACGGCGGGCTGCCGAAGGCGTCGATGGTGAGCAGGACTGCCGGGTCTGTGAAGTCGGTCATGGACTCGTTGGAGAAGGCTCGCGTGTCCAGGCGCTTGGCGTGGATCTTCAGGTGAGCCTTGTCGACGCTGACCCGCTGAGGATCGTCGATGCTGGTGGCGAAGTCGTCCCTGGGGTCTCCGGCCAGGGGCGGATCGCTGAATCGGTAGACCAGGTTGGCGTTGCCGTTGGTGGGGCCGCTGATGCGGGCCCGAAGCTCGACGAAGGCCTCCAGGTCACGGAAGAAGCCGTTCCCCAGGTAGGGCTGACCGATGAATCGCAGGAATGCCTCCTGGCTGAGGGGCTCGAGTCCCACGTCCCGGAACTGGCGGAAGGGGTTGGAGGCCCTGCGGTAGGGATAGTTGGCGAAGTCGAAGGGCCGGACCACGAAGGTGTTCTCCAGGCGGTAGAAGCCCTCGATGCGGACGTTGGACAGGGTGGAGTCCAGCTCCTGTGTCTTACGCTCCATGCTGCCGATACGGCGCTCCAGGCTGTCGACCCGGACGCCGAGCAGGTCCAGTTCGGCCTTGAACTCGTTGGTGAGCCGATTGACGGTCAGGGTCTCCTCCGGAGTGAGGGAGCCGCCGGAAGCCCTGACCTGGCCGACCCGGTCCAGAACCTTGGCGATGACCACGGCCATGTCGTACCGGGTGACGACCTTCTTGCCCTTGAATGTTCCGTCCGGAAAGCCTTCCATCAGTCCTTCACGCGCCAGTTTCTCGACAGCCGGGAATGCCCAATGATCCCGGGGAACATCCCGGAATACACCTCCCGCGGGGGCTGAAACTGAATCCTGGGCGGCCACCGGCATCGTGAGAGTGCAGGTGAGCACGGCCAGGCACAGCGCCAGACCGCGCCACGAGAGGAACCGTGGCTTTGGCTTCAACATGAGTGCGACAAAAGATGTGCTACGACTCGTACTTTGGTCTGATCTGCATATCGGCAAGCCTGAAGCCTGGCGTAACAAAAGGCCCCGCCGAAGCGAGGCTCTTGTCGGAATCATCCGAGGGGGCGGGTAAGAATCCGGGCCGGCTCCCTGACCGTTCGCCCCACTATGGATGCCCGCATCCATAGTAGGACGAACGGGTCGGGAAGACCCGGCCATTCAGTTGTCCTGGATGCGGGCATCCATGGTCGGACGAACGGGTCGGGCCCCACACCCCACAGCCGCTCGCCCCGAGCTTGTCGAGGGGCCGTTCTGCGTCGTCTGGCGGGCAGGATTCAAGACGGGCCACTGTTACCTGGCTCCGTCTCGGTGGAGAATACACCGCCGCGGTGACCGCCCGGGCCAGCGCGTTCGGCGCGGCCACTATGGCGGGGAAAGGCTTTGGACAGCCCTGTATGTCAACGGTCCCGGCGATGCCGGGTCTTGCAACCGTCCGCTGTCCTGATTCTTACAACGTCAGACGCGGTCTTCCGGTGCATCTCGTGAAGTAATTGTACCTCCTCATGGTCCCTATGTCTACCCTCATGACGGGTGCATGTCCCGTGGGGGTCCCCTGGCCTATTCCGGATCCGTTCGCCCCACAATTGAATCCCCCCTCCCAAAGGGGGCGAAACGAGGAAGGGGACCC
>JAJFLN010000819.1 GCA_021772705.1 Candidatus Cloacimonadota bacterium
GATGATGTCCCCCGAGGCCGCCTCCAGGCCCCGCCGCAGCGCCGCCCCCTTGCCCCTGTTCTTCGAGGCGTAGTGAAACAGGACCGAGGCTTCGTTGCCGAAGATCCCGATCGTCTCGAGCTGCTGAAGGGACTCGACCGTGCCGTCGGTGGAACCGTCGTCGATGACGATGATCTCCCTATCCATTCCGATGTCGACCTCGCAGACGCGGCGGATCACCTTGCCGATGGTGTCGACCTCGTTGAAGACCGGAATGAGGATGGAGAGCTTCACGTCGTTTCTGGAGAGCAGGCGGCGAGGAGCGGCTTCATGCCAGGCCGGCTGGCGACGCGACCTGGGGGAAGACTTCCCGGATGGGTCCTAGCTTCCATTGCTCGATGGCCCACTGAAAGACCTTGCCGGCCCGGCTCAGGTTGCCGTAGTGGACCAGGTCGGCGAAGAGGCCTCGCCGGACCCGGGGCTGTTCTGTATCTAGCTCCCATGGATGGAGGTAGAGTACAGCGGGATACCCCTCTCTGGCGAGTCGCTCCACTCCCCACCGGAGCAGGAATCGGGGGAACATGCGCCAGTAAAAACCGCCGGCGACGGGAATCCGGATTGGGCCCAGACGGGTTACGGCGGGAGGGATTTCAAACAGCCCCGATGGCTTTCGGTAGACCCCTCGAGGGGCCGACGAGTCTCCATAGATTCCGTTCCAGCACGGAAAGATGCTGCTGTCGTAAGAGAAGCCGCATTCCTGCAGGACCTCCTCGGCCCAGGCAGTTCCCCGGTTCAGGGAAAACCAGGGAGCCCGATAGCCGAGGGTCTCTTGCCCGGACAGATCCTGCATCAGCGCTCTGGCTCGGGTCAGGTCCTTCCGCAACTGTGCTGGTGAGCTGGACTCCAGGCTCCGGTGTTCCCACCCGTGGACGCCCACCTCGTGCCCCGCTTTCGCGATGCGGCGAACCAGGTCAGGGTGCTTCTCTGCCACCGTACCGAGGACGAAGAACGTACCCAGGGAGGAGCCTAGGGACATCATCTCCAGGAGACGATCCATGGAGGCCTCGATTCTGGAAGGGCTGTCCTTCAGGTCTTCCGGGAGGCCCTGTCTGCCGAAGGACTCGTTCCAGTCCTCCACGTCAATGGTCATGACGTGGCGATCCGGCGGGTATGGAAAGGGACCGGAGGCGAGGGCCTCCGGTCCCGGTTTCTGTTCAGTCAAGACGGGGTCCGTTGTGAATCAGTTCACCAGATGGACCCGCTCGCCGTCCTCTGAGGTCTCGTCGGACACGAAATTGAGACAGGCGCCGAGGGTCTCGTCGTAGTGGAAGCGGCTGTTGCCCTTGAACTGGATCTCGTCAGCCATGATTCGACCGTGGATGTTGGCGCAACCCGTTGCCGTCACGTTGTAGCCCGGAGCGTAGATGTCGGCGTAGATGGTCGCCTTGCCAGAGAACTTGATCTGGCACTTGGGGGAGTTGTTGGGCGGCTCGTGGGTGTCGTCGTCGTGGGTGTCGTCGTCGTGGGTGTCGTCATCGTGGGTGTCGTCATCGTGAGTGTCGTGGGTGTCGTCGTCGTGAGTTTCCGTTGCCAGGTTGATGGCGTTGGGAAGCATCCAGGCCGGGGAGAGCTGTCCATCGACGGGCAGTGCGGCCAAGTTGACGGCGTTGGGCAGCTTCCAGGCCGGTCCGGCCAGACCCGCGATCAGTGCCGGCAGGTTCAGAGCCGAAGGCAACTGGTTGGAGCCGAGGGAAGCGTGACCATCATCGTGTGTGTCGTCGTGAGTATCCGTGTCATGCGAATCGTCGTGGGTATCGTGGGTATCCGGCGGATCGTCATCGGGAGGCTCGTCGGCGGCACAGGGGTCTGGCTCGGAGTGGGTGTCGTGAGTGTCCGTATCGGTGTGATGCGAATCCTCGTGGGTGTCGGTGCTGGCGTGCTCGCTACCGGAATCGTGCCCGTCATCGTGTCCGCCGTGGCTGCCGCGATGGCCTTCGCCGGAGCTGCTGCAGCCAAGGCAGCAAGCGGAGTTGCAGTCCAGGCCCGTGATCTTCAGCCAGCCTGGCCGGATCGGGTTGGTGTTGGAAACGATGTCGCCGTTGATCTTGGCCTCGCCCGCCAGGTTGATCTCCACGGGACCGTTGGCGATCGGGTCACCCACGATGCGGATGTTGACCGACGAGGGAATGCTGATCTTCCGAAAGTAGTACCGCTTGCCTGCGGCCAGCTGGATCTCATGGGAGCCTCCGTTGGCCTTGAGCTCGAAGTTCGGCGACGCGATCTTGGACAGGTTGTGTCCCGTGATCCAGGCGTTGTCATTGCTGTCGGCCGTGGCGGTGGCCACCGCGGCGGGCAGGTTGATCTCCGGGATGCTTTTCGTGTCCAGTTCGCCGCCGATCAGACCGTCATTGCCGGTGAAGTTCTCCGTGTCCACGTTGCCGGTCAGCTTGCCGCTTCCTCGAAGGTTGGTGTCCAGACCGGAACGGGTGTCGCCGTTGTAGCAGAAGTTGCCCCGCATATCGACGAGACGGTTGCTGGCGCTCAGCAGGTTGTTGTTGGCGTAGGTCCTGCACGGGCCTGCGGTGTTGGCCTGGCTCGTGTAGGTGCCCCCATCGGATCGGTAGCTGTCGAACAGAGGCTTGCCACGCAGGTCGAGGCGAATACAGGCGAAGATACCCAGGTTGCCATCAGGGCAATCCTCGACGACGGAGCGGAGGAAACCCCGCTCGGCGATCGCCTCGATACCGACATTCACCTCCGAGATGCCCACCAAGTTCATGACCAGGGTCGGCAGGGGGTTGATGGCGTTCAGGATCAGGCGGATGGCGTCACCCTTTTGATCCCAGATGATCTCGATGTCGTAGAAGGGAGAGGTCAGGCCGTTCTCCTTCTCCATGTTGCGGACCTGATTGGTGATGTAGATCTGCTGGTCCGCCTGGGGCACGCTCGTGTCCGTTGTCCCGAGCACCGTCAGGGCTGTGATATCCGAGATGGTCTGCCCGAAGCCCTTCTGGGTGTAGAGGAATCCCACGTCGAGCGACATGCCCAGGAATAGGACGAGGGTGAACGTTGCAATCGCGTAAAGCACGATCACGGCGCCCTTGCGTCGCGGATGGTTCTGGGTCGTCGACTTCTTCATGGCCGACCTCCTCGAGGTTGGGTTTGATGGGTTTCGTTGCATTGCCGATTCTCTCAATCAGTTATATCACAAGCAAGGCGGGTGCCACATGTGCCGACAACCCCCATTGGAGCGGTTTGTTAGCTCGATTGTCCATGAATCTCATGATTGGGGCGCTCGGCGGGACTGTCTGGGGCATCTGTTCCCGGGAGAAACTCCCTGTTGTGGGTAGTATCGCCTCGGTAGCAGACCCGGCTACGGTGGAGTTTCCACCACCAATCACCGGGTCTGCACACAGTCAGGCGGGGGCTCAGCGAATCAGGTGGACCCTTTCGCCGTCGTCGGCCTTGCTATCAGAGACGATGACCACGCAGGCGCCCAGGGACTGGTCGTAGTGATAGCCCGTGTTGCCCTTGATCTCCACCTCGTCGGCGAAGATCCTTCCGTGGAAGTCGTTGCCCCCCGTGACGGTCACGTTGTAGCCCGGAGCATAGATGTTGGCGAATATCTGAGAATTGCCGCCGAACCGGATGCTGCATCTGCCCGTGCTGACTGAGGGTACCGAAGGGGTATGGGAAGAGTCGTGGGTGTCGGCGTCGTGGGTGTCATGAGTGCTGGGCGGCGGTGGAGGAGGTGGCGGCGGTGGGCTGGCGCTATGACCGCTGTCACCATGGCCGCTGCTGTCATGGTCGCTGCCACTACTGTGGTGGGAACTGGCGGCCAGGTTGAAGGCTCCAGGGAGCTGCCAGACCGGCACGTCGTACATCGCACCACTGTCCAGGCGGGAGGAGCCAGTGGCCCCGGGCAGAGCCGCGAGTAGAAGCGCCCGGTCCAGGTCGAAGGTCACTGCGGTTCGGGCTGCCGGGACGGCGCCGGCCAGTGTGTCCCAGTCGCCTCGGGCCAGGGCCAGAGTGAACAGGGGCTCCACGACCGGCGAAGCCGGCTGAGGCTGCGAAAGGCTGCTATGGCCGTCGTGGCTCGAGGGCGCACTTGGGAAGGACCAGCCTTCGTGGCCCGTGTCGTGTCCGTCGCTGCTGTCGTGGGTCGTGTCGGAGGTGTGCTCCGTGGTGTCGTGGGTCGTGTCCGTCGCGTGCTCTGTGGTGTCGTGGGTCGTGTCCGTGGTGTGTTCCGCTGTGTCGTGAGTCGTGTCCGTCGTGTGCTCCACCGTGTGATCGACCGCCGAGTGGGCGTCCTCGGCATGGTTGTAGTCATCGTGCTTGCCATGGTTGTCCCGGTGGCCCACACCGGAGCTCCGGCAACCGTCACAGCAAGCTGACGTGCAGGCGATCCCGTTGATCTCCAGCCAGCCCGGACGGGTCGGAGTCATGTCGCTCACGATGTTTCCGTTGATCTTGGCGTCCCCGTCCAAGGTGATGTTAACGGGACCGGCGTAGACCGGGTTGCCCTTGATCCGGATATCCACCGACGACGACAGGTCGATGCTCTTGAAGTAGTAGTTTTTGCCGGCCGTCAGCTCGATCTCCGAGCTGCCGTTGCCCTTTTTGAGCTGGAAGAACGGAGCTGCCAGAGCCGTTGAGTTATGCCCCACCACCGTGTCGTTGTCGTTTGAAAGAGCCGTGGCTGAGGCGGCCTTGGACGGCAGGTTCAGCTCCGGGTAGTGCTGCTTGGTCAGGCTACCGGAGATGACGTCCTCGCTGCCGTTGTAGTACTCCGTCGTCACGTCTCCATTGATGACGCCGCTGGAGCCCTTCACCGTCGTGTCGAGCCCCGACAGAATGTCGCCGTTGAGGCAGAAGTTGCCGTTGGCCCAGACAAGCCGGTTGCTGCCGACCTGCAGGCTGTCTCCAGCGTAGAGCTGGCATCCAGAAATGGTCTTCTGACTCGCATACGATCCCCCCGCCGCGTTGTAGGAGTCCAGAAGTACGTTCCCGGCGATCTTGACCCGGATACAGCCAAAGAGTCCCAGTGAGCCATCGGGATCGCCGACACAGTCCTTGATGACGGACCGGATGAATCCCCTCCCGGCCACGGCGTCGACGCCGATGTTGACGAAGCCCAGTCCCGCCAGGCCGAGCATCAGCGTGTCCACTCTGGCCACGTTGTAGACCTCGAGCTGTACGACGTCGCCGTCGGCATCGGTCAGGGTCTTGACCTTCAGATCCCCCGAATCCAGGCCGTTGGTGGCCTCCATGTTTCTAAGCTGCTGATTGATGTAGTCCAGCTGCTCCTTGGAACTCTCGGTCCTGTCGAGGGAACCCATGATCGACAGGGCCGAGATGTCCACGATGGTCTGCCTGAAGCCCTTCTCGGCGTAGAAGTAGCCGATGTCCAGGGCCAGGCCAAAGAAGACCAGAATGACCAGCATGGTCACCCCGTAGAGCGGCAGTATGGAGCCCGAGCGATTTCGTCTTCTCGCTGAAGGCATGTTCATCATTGGGTTTCCTCCTGGGAATCGGACTGAGTTCGAAAGAGCCGGCACATTGTTTCGACCACGGCTTCAAGGAAGCTTCTCAAGCAAGAGCTGGGCCATGTTGCCCCGGTTCAAGGCCGGCATCGCCCCAGTTCATCAGTTGACAGGCAGCCTGAAACCCTCTCACTTCCAGGAACTAATCCCCTCCAGGAACCAATCCCTAGATGTGGGTGACACCCGGAACGAGGAATCCCTTGATCCTCGCCCGGATGACGATTGTCTCCCCGAAAGGAATCATGACCGGCAGCAACCAGGTGTGGATGTGGGCAATCTCGATGGTCCGGGACGTCTGAGTCCCATCGAACGCCGGGTCATTGTCCAGCGTCGAGAACGTGATCTCCCCGTCCTTAATCTGGTTGAAGGGGCCGTGGGCCTGCTTGATGATATCTATCAACTGCGCATCGCTGTAGAGCGGTGTGCTGTCGGAGTGGGCCTGGATCATGCCTCGACCGCCTTCGCGGCAGGCCGCCTGGGTCGCTACATGATCGAAGAACAGGAAACCGAAGTCCACGATGGCCGCAACCAGAAGAATGAGAAATGGAAGGATGATGGCGAATTCCGTCAGAGTCTGACCCCTCCGGTGTCGCCCGTTTCCCCTTCTGTTCTCTCTCCGCATCAACATCGAGAACCCCTTTCAGGTTGCAGCAATTCGTGGATGGACTCCTCCCGCAAGATCCATGCGGGTCTGCCCATCGCATTCGGGAAGATACCGCAGCGCGCAAGAAGGGTCAAGGCGGGAGCGAGGGATGGGCGTCGGGCGTCGGGCCCCCGGGGCCTGCTGACTCAAGAAAGATTCGACAGCCAGAGATTCCTGCCTTCCCACTCCGTCACACGGCGACACTCAGGAGGGCATGATGGTCCCAGCTGTGACATTCTGTCTCAGCTGGCGGCGTTGATATAGTTGACCTGCTTCAGGTCCATGACGCCGTCAAAGACGCTCTTCATGATGTAATACCGGCTCAGGTCGAGACGGTGACCCTTCGGCGTACCTTCCCGGGCTGACTTCTGACTCACCTCGCCGGTACCGCAGGCCAGCTCCACTTCGAATCGGGAGTCCGTGAACCGGGCCACTCCTCGAGCCTGATCCACGGCCAGCTCGTACTCCTGGCCCTCGATACGGCCGTACATCTTCACCCCGCCCTCCTCGGAGAGGAAGACGAATCCGTCATGATCGTCATGCCGTTTCCAGTACTCCAGGCTCCCGAAAAACCGAGGCTTCACCACGAAGGGTCCCCCGTCCTCCGGACAGTAGGTGTCACAGTTTCCACACTCGTTGCAGAAGTCGCTGAAGTTCGCAATCTGGTGCGACTTCTCGACCTGGAACCGGCTCTCGCCAACCTCTGAAACTCCACCCTCTGTCATCTCCAGCTGGGGATAGGTCACGTCCAGTGGGGCAATGTCGTAGGTGAAGTTGGCGTCGTTGGGACAGACCGGGACACACTTGTCGCAGTTGATGCAGTCGAACAGATAGAGCTGAGAACCTATCTTCCTCGGCTCCACCTGGTTCTTCTCTCTCCCGTATCTGGGGCTCGCCTGCACTCGCCCAACGATAGGGCCCATGTTCTCCAGGGCCGCAGCACGGGCGATGCGGCCGTGCAGGCCGTCCAGCAGGTCCGGGAAGCGGGTCGCGCTGAAGCTGGCCCCCAGAGCTCGTTCGATCTCAGACTTGCCTCGGCTGATCCGGCTCGAAAGGTCGACAGGGGATTTCCCTACCGCCGACAGTAGATCCGCCTCGAGGCTGGCCACTCGTGCCGCCGCTCCGTCAGCCAGGCTCGGCCCGGCCACGGCGTGACGCAGTCGCACGGCCTCGACGGCCAGAGGCTCGAGGGACCGTTGGATTGCTGTCTTGCCTAGCCCTTCCGACATGACGATGTAGTCCTCGATGCAGCTCGTACCGAGCCCCTTCATCCGGCCCTCCAGCTCCGACAGATAACCCGAGAGCCGGCCGTAGCCGCCGGTTTTGAGCAGATCCGTACAGGTCGTGATCGGGGTGAAGCCGCAGGCCACTGCGTCAGAGAAGTTCTTCCTGTCGATCCCGGCGCTGAAGGAGACCGGCAGATCGAATCCCAGTGCCCGCCTCAGCTCCTGGGCCAGGGTCATGCTGATCACATGCAGAGGCGGCCCGGACAGGTACATCACAGGGTCCGTGAAGTACTTCTGGTGGTTCTGTACCACCAGTGTGTTGGTGAACTTGACCCCCACGGTTCGGCCAGCCTGACCGGCGGCTGCAGTCAATCGCCTGACGATCCCCAGAGCATCGGGGAAGTGCAGGTCCTTCTCGAAGGCGTCCTGGGTGGTCGACAGCTGTGCGTAGCCCATCAGCTCGTTCAGCAAGTGATCGACCCGTGGTTTGCCCAGCAGGGTGGGATTCAGCTTGATCACCGTGTCGATACCCATCTCGGTCACCAGGAAGTGAACGATCTTCTCGATCTCGTCAGCCGGACAGCCGTGGAACGTGGAGAGGGTGATCGTCTCGGCGATGCGGGTCTTGAAGTCGAAGTCCCGGTACCGGGACCACTCATCGGGGATCTCGCTCCGGAGCTCGTCGACGATCTTCGTGGCATCCCTCAGACCCTCAATCCAGGCCATGATCTCCGGCGACTGGATGCCCTTCAGATCGTAGCCAACGGACATGTCGAAGACCGTGTCGTCCCGGTCAGGACCCGGCCGTTCGCCCACGATCCGGCTGTCCCGGAGCATGTCGATCATCATGGATGCCTTGACGTACTCCCGGAGAGAGTCTGCCAGCCTGAGCTCCTGGGACCACTCCACGTTGAACCCGATGTTTCCCGCGTAGATACAGGGCCGGGGAATGTCGAGCTGATCCATGATCTGAACGGTCTTCAGCTCGATCACCCGGGCCCCTCCGAGCCAGGACAGAACGATGTTCTGGGCCAGCTGACTCTGGGGTCCCGCCGCAGGACCCACCGGCGTCGATGCCGGTCGTCCCAGGAACCGGATCGAGATGTCCAGATCCGGATCTCCTCGATAGAAGCTCTTGGCCTTCAGGTCGAAGATCGATTCGTTCGTGTCCCACTCCCGCTTCATCCGCCGGAGCAGTGTGGCAAAGGGTGCTGGATAGAGTTCGGCCATCATGTCCTCCCAGGCCGGTTGCCGGCCGCCGCCAGCTTAGTCCAGACCCGGGTTTGATTTCAAAGACGCCCGTCGAGGAGGGGTGCATGTCGACAGGCCTGCGGCCGCAATTGAGGATCAGGTCGCACACGGAGGCCATAGAAAACACAGCTACCCAATGTGCCCAGTACGAGCCCGCCCCAAAGAAGCTCTGTGACCTCCGAGACCTCTGCGATCTCCGTGTAACTTCCCGGGTGATCGCAGCTCAAGCCATCCCCTGCCTGACATGCTCCCCGTCGAGGGTTCTTCGTCGCCTCAACGAAGCAGGGTGCCTCACTGCCAGATGGGGTCTCGGGGCAGCACGGTCCACTTCAGGGATTTCTTCTGATCCCGGGTCAGGCGAAATCCGCCACGGACGAGAAAGGGTGCGGACTTGCCCTGGGGAAGATCCCGGACCACGCCATAGGCGTTCCCCAGGATCTTCCCGCCGCCGGTCCGAAGCTCGGCAACCAGGTTGACGCGTCGAAGCCCCCGAGAGCCCAGGTTGCTGACATGGCCATGGAGCGTGATCTCTCCGGGGATGATCCTCAGGTTCTCCACCACCACCTCCAGGTCCTGGACCACGACTTCCGGGACCGGGATGGAGCTTGGAGGCGGCTTTCTCGTGGCCCGTGGATCCTCGCCGCTGGCCACGACGCTGCTCTGGTCAATGTAGCCAAAGGTGGCCATGGTGACCACGATGGCCACCGCCGCCGCCACATACAGCCAGCTTCCCTTCGTCGGTCTCGTTGCACGTCTCGGGCGTCGGGCTGCCAAGCGACGGGCTGCGCTCGCCATGGGACGACCGGAATCGCCGTCGGCCTCATTGCTGGCCTGACCGGATTCGATTGCTCGCATCTTGTCCGAGAGAGTCCCTTTTGGACCCGATCTTCGGATGGCTGCCACCCTTGGCTCCCTTCCGTTACGAGGATAACTGCCGGGCTGCCGGTCTGCAATCGACATCCTTTGCTGGCCGCTTGTGGTAAACAGTGCCGAACCCGTGCTCCTTCCGATCCTGAAAGGCGGCACATGCGACCCGGGAGGTCCCACCCGTGCCGGAAGAGTCCATCCTGATCCAGAACGCGCTCCTCGTCGCCACCGTCGACGACGACTTCTCCCAGATACCTGGCGGCGACGTGCATGTTGTCGGAAACCGTATCGAGGCAGTCGGTCCGAATCTTGACGTCCAGGCCGACAAGACAGTCGACGCCCGAGGCTGCCTGGTGCTGCCGGGATTCGTGAATTGCCACCATCACCTCTACCAGACCCTGACCCGCGCCTTGCCGGCCGTGCAGGATGCCAAGCTCTTCGACTGGCTCACTCATCTATATAGGGTCTGGGAGAGAATCACCCCCGAGGCCGTTCACGTCAGCGCTCAGGTCGGCCTGGGAGAGCTGCTCCTGACGGGATGCACCTCTTCCACGGATCACTTCTACCTGTTTCCCCAGTCCCAGCCCGGAGACCTGCTGGACCGGACCCTCGAGGGAGCCCAGGCCGTCGGCATCCGGTTCCATCCCACTCGGGGAAGCATGTCCCTGGGCAAGTCGAAGGGGGGGCTGCCTCCGGACCACGTCACTCAGGATGAGGCCACGATCCTGGCCGACTGCGAGAGGGTCATGAAGGCCCATCATGACCCGGAGCCCCTGTCCATGTGCCGGGTCGGTCTCGCTCCCTGTTCTCCCTTCTCCGTGACCCCCGAGCTGATGCGCGACACGGTTCGCTTCGCCAGGGAACATGGCCTGAGAGTTCACACTCATCTGGCCGAGACCCTCGACGAGGAGGAGTTTTGCCTCGAGAGATTCGGCAAACGGCCCGTGGCCCTGATGGAGGAGCTGGAGTGGCTCGGCGATGACGTCTGGTACGCCCACGCCGTCCACCTCGATGACAGCGAGATCGAGCAGATGGCCCGGACCGGCACCGGTGTGGGCCATTGCCCCACCTCGAACCTGCGACTCGGCTCCGGCATCTCTCCCGTGCGGAAGATGCTCCACGCCGGGGTCCCCGTCGGTCTCGGCGTCGATGGCAGCGCCAGCAACGACTCCAGTGACATGCTGGGCGAGCTCCGGAGCTGCCTCCTGATCCACCGGATCAAGAGCGGGGTCGACTCCATGCCCGTCAAGGACGTGATCCGTATGGCCTGCCGGGGCGGCGCCCGTGTCCTCGGCCGGGACGACATCGGCAGCCTGGAACCGGGCAAGGCGGCGGACCTGGTCCTCTGGGACCTCACCGGTCTTGGCCACGCCGGAGCCCTTCACGATCCCCTGGGAGCCCTGCTGCTGGCCGGGGACAGCCATCTGGCTCGAATGGTACTGGTCAACGGTCAGGTCGTTGTCGACCAGGGCCGCCTTACCCGGGTGGATGAGAAGGAGCTGGCCGCCCGGGCCAACGGGATTGCTCAGCGACTGGCCCAGGAGCCTGTCCTGGGGTAACGTGAGGGTGACCGCCGGGACGAGGAGTGCCCGGCCCGTCGACGAAGGAAGTTCTCATGCCGAAGATCTCCGTACGCCTCTATACCGCCCTGAAGGACCGCGCCGGCCAGGAACGCTACGACCTGACGGCCAGCAACGTGGCCCAGCTTCTGAAGAAGCTGAGCGCCGAGCTGCCCGAGGCGGCACGAGAAGGAATGTTCGACGACAGCGGTAAGGTGCGCGGCCGGTTCACTCTCTGCCTGAACACGGCGATGTTGAATCCTCGTGAGTTCGGGAAGATCAAGCTGCAAGAGGGCGACACCGTACACGTGATGCCTCCCATCGCCGGAGGCTAGCCGGGTCTCATGTCCAGTCATCTCGGAGCTCCCAGACAGCGGGTAGCGGCAGTCATCCTGGCCGGAGGTGAATCGAGCCGGATGGGGCGTCCCAAGGCTCTGCTGCCTTTGGACGGAGCCACCTTTCTCCAGACCATCTGCAAGCGGCTGAGACGGGCCGGCGTCGGAGATATCCTCGTCGTCGCCGCCAGCGCGGCCGGACCGATCCGTGACGCAGGCGTGCTGCGAGATGAGCGCCTGGTGGAGAACCCGAAGCCCGAGAACGGTCAGCTCTCCTCCCTGCAGGCCGGCGTCGCGGCCCTGGGCCCCGCTATCCCAGCAGCCGTCTGTTGCCTCGTGGACCACCCCCAAGTCGCCGTCGACACCTACGTGCGCCTCATCCAGGCCTGGCGGCTCAATCGAGGCAGCATTGTTCTCCCCAGGTGCAACGGAAAGCACGGCCACCCCATCGTCATAGACCGCCGTTTCTTCAAGGAACTCCTGCAGCTTCCCCCGGAAGCCACGATGCGCGCCATCGTTCACCGAAACGACGAGGAGACCTTGGATGTGGACGTGGACGACCCGGCCATCAACCGGGACGTGGACACTCCGGAGGATTACGAGGCCCTGACAGGCCAGAAGCTGGGAAGCTAGCCAGTTCCCGCCCGGAAACCCGTTCGGCCCGACCCTTCGGCAAGCTCAGGAGAGGGGTCTCTGACGCTCCAACACTGGC
>JAJFLN010000820.1 GCA_021772705.1 Candidatus Cloacimonadota bacterium
TGGGGCGACCGTATCCGTAAGAGGCCCGGGGACCCCCTACGGTACATGCACCCGGGGGGCCTCCAGAGAGTTGCGCGCAGAGGTGTATATTCGTATGCTATACACATGCCGCCGGTGGAAGAACTCAGAACAGCGACCGGATTCAACTGGGATGAGGGAAACCTCGAGAAGAGCAGGCAGAAGCACAGCGTTTCGGCGAGCGAGTGCGAAGAGGTGTTCTTCAATGTGCCACTTGTGACCGGAGAGGATGAGGAGCACTCCAGCAGCGAACGGCGGCTGTTTGCGCTGGGTCGAACTAACGCAGAAAGAGAATTGTTCGTAGTCTTCACGATGAGAGGGTCGCTAATCCGGGTCATATCAGCACGAGAGATGACACGGCGTGAACGTGAGGTGTTCTGGAAATCATGAAGAAACTGAAGAAGCTCCCTCGCTTCAAGACTGAGGATGATGAGCGCAGGTTCTGGTCCAAGGCGGATTCGACGGATTACGTAAACTGGGGGCAAGCCAAGCGCACGGTGCTGCCAAGTCTGAAGCCCTCGGTGAAGACGATTTCGTTGCGCCTGCCCGAGTGGATGCTGCGGGAGCTCAAGTCTCTAGCCAACAAGCGTGACGTGCCGTATCAGTCTCTTCTGAAGATATTTCTGGCCGAGCGACTGGAAGAAGAGCTGCACTCGGCACCGGCGGATCGATAGTGGTCGAGTGGGCATGAGTCGCCGGGACTGCATGCTGTACTCATTCCCCCGCCATCGCTTCCCTCTTCGCAGTTTCCCGGCGAAGAGCTTGGCCAGGGGCCGTGTTGGCAGCAGAAAGCCCGGACGGGCTGCCCACCAACTGCGCCCGTCCGGTGAGGGGCCGCCCCCGGGGACGAGGCAGTGGACGTGCGGATGGTAGGTGAGGGTTTGGGTCCACGTATGGAGCACGGAGAGAACACCGAGGCGGGCGCCGAGCAGCTTCTCATCGGCGGCCAGCTCCACGAGGGAGGCGGCTGCAGAAGACAGGAGCAGGCCGTAGGTCTCTGCGGGGTGGGAACGGAAGAGGCGATGCAGCTCGGAGGGGATCGTGAAGACAACATGGAAGTACTCCACCGGCAGCAAGTCTTGCTGCCGACGTTGGACCCACTGCGCAATACGAGAAGCCACGGACCCAATGACAGCCAGAAGAAATGGCCCCCGCAGCACCATCACCTGACGTGCGTCACGACCGCGTCAATGACCGCGACCCGCCTCTCCCGCGAAGCGGGTGTGTTCAACTTCCGCCTAGACCGGAGTGGCGGGGATAATGCGGCTGAACACGTCGATCAGGGTGAGGCCCATCAGCAGGGCCAGGAACATCACTCCCGCGACCATGAACACCCGGGCCAGGGGGCCCGCTTCCCTGATGTGCATGAAGTAGACGGCGATGACCAGGGCCTTGGCGACGGCGATCGACATGGCCACCAGATCATTGAGGGGACCGAAGTCGAACTGGGCTACCGCCACGGTGGCGATGAGCAGGACGAACAACAGCTTGAATGTCGCTATGTAGGATTTCGTCGAGTGGGACATGGGGTCACCGGATCAGATACAGCAGGGGGTAGAGGAACACCCACACGATGTCGACAAAGTGCCAGTACAGCCCGGTCATCTCCACGGGCAGGTGAGACCTGGGGGTGAATTTGCCTCTGGCTGCCAGGACGGCCAGGGTGGCAACGATGGCAATCCCGATGACCATGTGCAGGGCGTGAAAGCCGGTCATGGCGAAGTAGAGAGAGAAGAATATCTCCGCCTGTCCCGGATCGGCTCCGTGGTACTCGAAGCCCGCCCCTGGATAGAGATGATGAGCGAACTTATCGGAGTATTCGATGGCCTTGACGGCCAGGAAGCCTCCACCCTGCAGCACCGTGAGCCACAGGTTGCGGACCAGGTTTTCCTGGTGGCCTGTTCTGGCGGCGTGATGGGCCAGGACCATGGTGAGGCTGCTCCCGAGCAGCACGGCAGTGTTGAATCCTCCCCACCAGACGCTCAGATGCGAACTGGCATGGGCGAAGGCCTGGGGATACTCGCTGCGGTACATGGCATAGGCCGTGAACAGGGCACCGAAGAAGAGGATCTCCGTCGTCAGGAAGATCCACATGCCCAGGGAGCATGCATCGTATTGCTGCTCCGCATCATCGAAGTGATGCGCGACGTGGGCTTCATGGCTCACTCGATCCGGCCTCCTCTGAAGTCGATGAACCGTGGCCCTGGGTCCCGGGTAACTCGGGGGCCATCTCACCGGCTGCGTAGTCGTATGCCTCGCACTCCACCACGGGAGTGGTGTCGAAGTTCAGCGTCGGCGGAGGTGAGTAGGTCTCCCACTCCAGGCCCTTGGCTCCCCAGGGGTTGGGCCCTGCATCGGGACCGTACTTGAGAGACCAAACCAGGTAAACTAGGGGGATCAGATATCCGATTCCCAGGATGGACGCCCCGGCAGAGGACATCACATTCAGGACCTGGAACTCCTCTGGATAGGCGTAGTACCGCCGGGGCATTCCCAGATATCCCAGCAGGAACTGGGGAAAGAAGGTCAGGTTGAACCCCAGGAAGATGACCACGGCAGAGATGCGGCCCCACCACTCGTGATAGAGCTTTCCAGTGATCTTGGGCCACCAGTAGTGGATGCCCCCCAGATAGGCCATGACGGCTCCGCCGACCATGATGTAGTGGAAGTGGGCCACCACGAAGTAGGTGTCGTGGAAGTGAACGTCCAGGGCCATGGCTGCCAGGAACAGGCCCGTCAGTCCGCCGATGGTGAAGAGGCCCATGAAACCCATGGCATAGACCATGGGGGTCAGCATCCTGACCTGCCCCTTGTAGAGAGTGGCCGTCCAGTTGAAGACCTTCACCGCCGAGGGGATGGCCACGAGGAAACTGAGGAACGAGAAGATGATTCCGGCGTACATCGACTGTCCGCTGACGAACATGTGATGTCCCCAGACGAGGAATCCCAGGCCGGCGATGGCGAGACTGGAGAAGGCGATGAACTTGTAACCGAAGATCCTGCGCCCCGAGAAGGCAGCGATGATCTCCGTCACCACGCCCATGGCGGGCAGGATCATGATGTAGACGGCCGGATGGGAGTAGAACCAGAACAGATGCTGGAACAGCAGGGGATCGCCGCCCAGGTTCGGGTTGAAGATACCCAGGCCCAGAGAACGTTCCAGAACAACCAGGACCAACACGGTGGCCACGACGGGCGTCCCCAGGACCATGATAAGGCTGGCGGCGTAGTGGGCCCAGATGAACAGGGGCAGCCGGAACCAGGTCATTCCCGGCGCCCGCATGGTGTGGATGGTGACGATGAAATTGAGGCCCGTCAGGATCGAGGCGAACCCGGTGAGAAACACGCCTATGATGGCAGTGGAGACGCTGGTGTTGGCGTAGGTGCTGCTATAGGGCGTGTAGAAGGTCCACCCCGTATCGACGCCACCGGTGATCACGGCCCCCAGTGTGATGGCGCCTCCAATCATGAAGAGCCACCAGCTGGTCAGGTTCAGCTTGGGAAACGCCAGATCCTTGGCGCCGATCATGAGGGGGACCAGGAAGTTTCCCAGCACCGCCGGGATGGCCGGAATGAGGAAGAAGAAGACCATCACCACGCCGTGCACGGTGAAGAGATTGTTGTACGTCTCTGCTGTGACCAGATCGCCAGCCGGCGTCAGCAGCTCCAGCCGAAAAGCGACGGCGGCGGCGCCTCCGAGAAGGAAGAAGAACGTCACCGAGAGCAGATACAGGATGCCAATCCGCTTGTGATCCACCGTGAACAGCCACGAGGCCGCAGTGTAACTGGCGTTCAGATAGTGGCGACGATCCGTCGCGGCCGCGGGGGTCATCGCTTCTCCTCCGGTTGCTTCCCATCAGGGGCGATCGACTTCAGGTAGGCGATGAGCTGCATCAGTCCTTCCTCACCGATCTGCCCGCGATAGGTTGGCATCAGTTTCTGGTATCCCTCGACGATCTTTCCCCCAGGGTCGAGGATCGACTCTCGCAGGTAGTTCTCGTCAGCCACCACCATGCCGCCGCCGGCAAGGCGCACTTGCTTCCCGAACAGCCCGTCCAGCACGGGGCCACGTCCCGTCAGGCCCTCCCGGTGGCAGGTGCCGCAACGGAAGCTCTCAAAGAGCGCCTTTCCGGCGACTTCAGGAGGCTCGTTGTTCCCCCCGCCCGAGAGCCAGCTGGCGTAGTCCGCCGGGCTCTGAACCACCACGCGTCCGATCATCTTCGAGTGGGAGGTCCCGCAGTACTCGGCGCAGAAGAACCGGTAGGTTCCCTCCCGGATCGGCTTGAACCAGAGCATGGAGTACCGACCGGGCAGCACGTCCATCTTCACCCTGAAGGCAGGGATGAAGAAGTCGTGAATCACGTCCTCCGAGGACATGACGAGCTTGATGTCCTTGCCAACGGGCACGTGCAGTTCATTGATCTCTCGCTTGCCACCGGGATGCTGGATCTTCCACATCCACTGCTTGCCGATAACGTGAAGTTCCATGGCGTTCTTCGGGGCCGTGCGCATGGTGATGAAGAGCTTGGCGCTCCAGACGAACAGCCCCAAGGCGATGACCAGCGGGATGCCCGACCAGAGCAGCTCGAGCCGCATGTCCCCCTCTGGCGGATCGCTGCGATCCACTTCGGAACCGGCCCGGTAGCGCCAGGCCAGGAACATGATCGCAAGACAGATCCCCACGCCGAAGAAGACGCTGATTCCTATCTCGGTGAACAGCAGGGCGTCGTACTCGGCCGAGACGCTCGACGCCTGCTCCGGCATCAGTGCAAACTCAGGACTCATCGCTCATCCCTGTATCCCGTTCCGCCCCGTTCCCCTGGCTCGTGGCGCTCTGTCTCTCCTGGCGGCGCAGCCGGCTGATGCCTGCCGCCATGATCAGCACCGTCAGGATACCCGCGACCCGCAGGAGCCTCATGATCGCCAGTCCATACTTGCCCGTCGCCGGGTCGTAGTTGAAACAGAAGAGGAGGACGTGGTCCACCACCTCGCCGATCTTTCCCTTCGAAGCCTCCACCAAGCCGAGGCGAAGATCTCTGGGCGCGTATTCCACGCCAGGGAAGTACCGTGAAACTCGTCCTTCCGGGGTCAGCACGATCAGAGTCGACGAGTGGGCGAACTGACGGGTCTCCTCGTCCAGCTTGTACCGGAATCCCACGGCTGCAGTCAGGGCTTCGATGGCTGGTTCCTTCCCCGTCAGGTAATGCCAGCCCTTGTCGGCTCCGGCGCGATTGTAGCGGCGGACGTACTCTTTCTTCCGGTCCGAGGCGAGGCGAGGGCCCTCCGCGGAGTTGAAGCTCACCGAAAGCAGCTGGAAGTCCTTTCCAGGCTCCAGCTTCATGGCCCTCAGGCACCGCACCAGCCCGTCGTTCACCATCTTACAGAGCATGGGACACTCGAAGTAGACGAGGGAGAGCACCACGGGCTTGGTCCCGAAGTACTCCTGCAACGCCACAGCCCTCCCAGTGTCATCTACGAACTCCGCGTCCAGCGGTACCTGTGCGTCCAGCTTCTGGTCGATGCCGACGGAGGCCAGGGGGCCCGGCAGTGCGTCCTTTCCGGCCACGGTCTGGCAGAAGGATCCAGCCAGGAGCAGGCCCAGGGGCAACAAGAGCATCAGGCGTCGCAGTGTCATCGGGGCGGCCTCCCTCCCCGCTGTCCGTCAGGAACTCCTCGGACGGCGATTAACTCCATGGCTCGATCAATGGAAATCCTGACCACGCCGGCCTCCCGGTCGACCCAGTCATAGCTGCCGAGCCACGCCTTCTCTGCCGCTCTCAATTCGGCCAGCTTCCGGGTGGGCGAGGCCAGCAGCCTGGGTCCCGGCGGTGCTGGCGGCGGGACCACCAGTCGATCTGAGGCTGGGCCCGCAACCCGTTCCAAAACACTCATGGTCAACGAAGTGACGCCCGCGGAGCCGATGACCAGCAACGTCATGATGATGGCGGCCCAGACAATGGACCGCTGGGGAATCTGATTCGGTTCATGGCCCGAAGCCCGGGCTTGCCCGATGGGGCTGGAGAGTCTGCTCATTGGCGGTCACCGGGGTTCAGGCCGGAACTCCTTCCAGTTTCGTGGGAGGCCGAGACGAGAGCTGCCAGAGGAAGCCAGCGAACCAAAGCCCACCCACGGCAAGCGGCGCCATGAGGTCCAGCCAGTGGATGCGCAAATGCCCGGCGTGGAAGGCGGGAACGACGAGCCAGATGAGCTCTACCAGGTGCATCGTGACCAGGACGGAGGCCACGCTTCCCAACCGTCTGGCGCTTCGCTTCAACTCCCGGGAGAGCAACAGCACGAAGGGCACGGCAAAGTGGAAGACCGCCAGGAGGATTCCGAAGGTCTGCCATCCTCCGTCGAGGCGTGCGAAGTACCAGGTCGTCTCCTCCACGATGTTGGCCGACCAGATCAGCAGGAACTGGGAAAAAGTCAGGTAGGCCCAGATCATCACGAAGGCGAAAAGCAGGCTGCCCAGGTCGTTGAGGGCCGCTGCCGGGATCACGGGAATGCCTTCCAGGTGGCGGCTCATCCGGCACGCTGCGGCGACGACGAATGCGAACCCAGCCAGGACCATACCCATCAAGATCATACAGCCGTAGATCGTCGAGAACCAGTGCGGTTCCAAGGACATGAGCCAGTCGATGGCGGCAAAGGTCCCGGTCACGACAAAGACCACCAGACCGATGGCGCAGAGCGCTCCCCGCCCCTCTTTCCCGCCGGGGTCCACCTGATTCAGTCCCGGGCCACGGCGGTAGCCAACAGCGAAGGCCAGGGTGGACCAGATCACGAAGTAGGCCGCGTATCGGAGGACGAAGGAGCCGGGGTTCAGGTACGGCAGCTTGTGCTGAAGCAGTGGATCGCCCAGGACACGCACAGGATCCGCCCAAACATAGATCTCTTGCAGGCCGAAGCCCAAGGGAAGGGCCAGGAGGCCCAGCGGGGGCAGCAATCTGGCGCTCGCCTCCAGGTAGCGGACTACGGCATGACCCCAGTTGCCATCCACCAGGTAGTGGAGCATCAGGACCCCCAGGGCGCCCAGAGAGAGTCCGGTCCAGAAGAGAATGCCGATCAAATAGGATCGATGGAACTGGGTCCCGTCGGCGATCCAGCCGATGAGGCAGATCACTCCGGCGGCTAAGCCGGTGGTGACGGCCATGGCGATCATCTGATTGAGCCGGGTTCGAGTCGATTCGGGAAGGCTCATGGACTGGCCTCCTGGAGTTTCTGAAGCTCCACGGCGGGCAGATCCTGCAACGTCGCGTGCTGACTCAGCTGCAGCGCCCGGATGTAGGACACGATGGCCCATCGGTCCCTGACCGGAACCTGCCCGGCGTAGCTGGCCATCTTGCCGAAGCCCATGGTGATCACCTCGAAGAAGTGCCCCACCGGTACTTCCTCGCGGAGCCGCTTCTCGTGGAACGACGGGGGCCGTGGGAACCCTCGCTGAACCACCATTCCCTGGCCGTTACCCACCTGGTCGTGACAGGGCGTGCAGTAGATGTTGTACCGCTCCCGGCCTCGGAGGAGGAGCTGCCGGTCCACGTGGATCGGCAACTTCCGGAGCAGCTCACCGCCGAGGCGCCCCGTGTAGAACGCCTCGTCCACGTTGGCATGTCCCCGGGCCACGGTGCCTGGAATCGGCGGCCGGGATGCTCGGCCATCGTCGAAGAACGGGCTCGCCTCCAGAGGCTGATACTTGGGCTGGTTCGACATCTTCTGGTAGCAGCCGGCGAGACAGAAGACGGCGACTCCGAGGGCCAGGGTGAAGCCGGAACGGGAAGGACTACTCCGGTACATCGAACACCTCCCGAGGCTTCAGGTTCTCCAGGAATCTCCGGGTCTCCCGAAGATCGAACTTCTCATCCCGGGACAGTATGTAGAGGAAGAACCGGTCCTGACTGGCCCGTTCGAACTGGGGAATGTTGAACACGGGATGGTAGGGCATGGGCAGGCCGTTCAATCCCAGCATGCCCAGCACGGCGAACAGGGCTGCGCAGAGCACGGTGGTCTCGAAGGTCACGGGGATGAACGAGGGCCAGCTGTGGAGGGGGCGGCCGCCGACGTTGATCGGGTAGGCGTGGACAGACACCCAGTACTGAAGCAAGTAGCCGCTGATGCAGCCGATCAGGCCCCCGGTGAAGACCAGCGCCGGAATGCCGGTCCGGGTGAACCCTAGGGAGTCCGCCAGACCGTGCACCGGATAGGGAGTGTAGGCCTCCACTTCGGTGAAACCAGCTGAGGCGGCCTTCCGGGTCGCCTGCAGCAACGCCTCCGGGGAGTCGAACTCTGCCAGGACGCCGTGTATCCGGGCTGCCTCAGTCATGGGCATCGGCGGTCCCCTCGCTCTCCACGTCGTGGAGTAGCTCCCTCATCTCGAAGATCGAGATCATCGGCAGGAATCGGATGAAGAGGAACAGGAGTGAGAAGAACAGACCGATGGTACCGAAGTAGAGCGACCAGTCCCAGAACGTGGGCGTGTACATGTCCCAGGAGGAGGGCAGGAAGTCCCGGTGGAGACTGGTGACGACGATGATGAATCTCTCGAGCCACATCCCGACGTTGGCCACCAGGGCGACCACGAAGAGGATCGGGACCGACGTCCGGATCTTCTTGAACCAGAGCAGCTGCGTCACCCCGACGTTGCAGAAGATCAGAGCCCAGTAGTAGGGGGCGTAGGGTCCGAAGGCTCGATTGGACATGACGAACATCTCCAGATCGTGGCCGCCGTACCAGCCCGTGAATGCCTCCATTCCGTAGCCGTAGCAGACGATGAGGCCGCTGACGAGCATGATCTTGGCCATGTTCTCGATGTGCCGCATGGTCACGAAGTCTTGCAGGCCATAAACCGCCCGCAGCGGGATGGCGAGGGTGAGGACCATGGCGAAACCGGAGAAGATGGCCCCGGCAACGAAGTAGGGCGGGAAAATCGTGGCATGCCAGCCCGGCAGCAGGGAGACGGCAAAGTCGAAGCTGACGACGCTGTGGACGGAGATGACCAGCGGCGTTGCCAGTCCGGCCAGAAGCAGGTAGGCCTGCTCGTAACGTCGCCAGTGGCGTGCCGAGCCCCGCCAGCCCATTGCAAGAATGCCGTAGATGGCCCGGGCGAAGCGGTTCCTGGACCGGTCCCGGAGAGTTGCCATGTCCGGTATGAGTCCCACGTACCAGAACAGCAACGACACGGTGGCATAAGTGGAGACAGCGAACACATCCCACACCAGGGGGGAACGGAACTGGGGCCAGACGCCCATCGTGCTCGGGTAAGGCATGAGCCAGTAGAAGTACTGAGGACGACCCAGGTGGAGCAGCGGGAACAGTCCGGCGCAGGCCACGGCGAAGAGAGTCATGGCCTCGGCGAACCGGTTGATCGACGTTCGCCATTGCTGCCTCAGGAGCAGGAGGATGGCGGAGATCAGCGTGCCGGCGTGGCCGATTCCGACCCACCAGACGAAGTTCACAATTGCCAGTCCCCAGGCCACCGGTACATTCAGGCCCCAGACACCGACGCCGGCCACGAGGAGGTAGACGATGCTGACCAGCAGCAGTTGCATCAGCCCAAAGGCAATGGCGAATCCAATGTACCAGCTGAGAGGTGTCTTCTGGGTCAGGACGATGGAGCTGATCTTGTTCGTCACCGAGGACATGGAATGTCCGGGCCCGATGACCGGCACGGTTTCCGTTGCCCGGGATGTCTCGGCGGGACTCATCCCTGTTTCCTCATCTTCGGGTTGAGGTTCCGGGCTCCCGACAGATAGGTCGTGCGAGGCCGGGTACCCAGGCCTTCCAGGAGCGAGTAGTTCCGCTCCGAGGCCTTCAACCGCGACACCCGGCTCAGCTTGTCGTTCACGTTGCCGAAGACGATGGCCTGGGTCGGGCACGATGTCTGGCAGGCGGTCTGGATCTCGCCATCGGCGATCTTTCGATCTTCCTTACCCGACTCGATCCGGGCGACGTTGATTCGCTGTACGCAGTACGTACACTTCTCCATCACTCCCCGGGTCCGGACCGTGACGTCGGGATTTCGGCCCAGCTTCAGGCTCTCGGTCTCGTAGTCCGAGTAGTCAAAGAAGTTGAATCGCCGCACCTTGTAAGGGCA
>JAJFLN010000083.1 GCA_021772705.1 Candidatus Cloacimonadota bacterium
GCCCCGGACTCCCTCAGAGACAGGCATCTGACGGCGGTGTCGGCGGTCGGCACCAGGGACTCCATCCGGAAGGGGGTTCCCGAGATCCCCCGTATCCAGGGTGCGGCTCTCCTGGCCATCTGGAGCCACGGGCAGCAGTTCCCCCTGGAGAACTTGGATCTGGCCAGGAAGCTCTCCCTGGAGGAAGCGGAGTTCGCCGGCAAGGCCGGACAGTTCGACGCGGCGCTGTCCGCCCTGGAGAAGGCCTCAGGGGACCCGGGAGCCCATGAGGCCTTCCTGGATGCCGCCCGGGGACAGCTGGAGACCCTCTCTCATCTGATGGGCCGGATCTGGGCCTTCAAGAACGGATTCCGGATCGTGGAGCCCTCTCACGAGGCCTACTCACCCCTCATGGACCACCGCCGATACCTGCAACTGGATCACTGGAAACGGGTCTCGTTCTTCCAGATCCGGGAGTCCGAGGGCGGGGTCAACGAGCAACTCGCTGCGCTGAGGAAGAGAATCGACCCCCTGAACGGAATTCTCCTCGTCGACAATGGCTCCGAGCCGCTGGTTTTGAAGGGCGACATCCCGGGAAAGCTGGTCATTGTCGTGACTCGTGGCGGGGTTGTGCTGGAGGGCACAAACTCGGGAGATCGGGATCAGGATCTTCTGACTGTGGTCAGTCTGGGTGGGCCGATCCGCATCTCCGGTGAGGTCCATGCCATGGTGGTCTCCGAGAGCTCCGGAGGGGGTGAGGGAGGAGGGGGTTCGCCTGGGCCGGTGATGATGGAAACGGGGACCCGCCTGGAAGGTGGACTCATTCTTGCTCAACTGGTTCCTGGAACAAAGCTTCAGGGCCGGCTGGTAAGGGCCTCAAAGTACTACTCCGGGATGACCGGGCCGGGAGAACTGAACCGGCCGCTGACCAATCGATATGTCGTCGGGGTGAGCCCCGGGACAGTTTACAGGAGGATTCGGCGAAAATGAGACCCTGCCCCAACCGACAGACAGCCCCGGTGCCTGCCCGCGCCAGCCGTCGTCACCGCGACGGATTCGGCGCCGCAGAGGTCCTGATCGCGACGGCCATCCTGGGCCTGTCGCTTCTTCCCGTGATGTCCCTCTTCTCCGGAGGGTCCCGTCAGACCAAGGTCAGCGAGGCCCACGTCAAGGCCCTGGCAATCGCCGAACAGGCGCTCTGCAACTGGGAAGCGAAGGCCATCGCCGAGGGTTTCTCCGAGGACGTATCCGTCGCCGAGCCCGCTGAAGAGATGGATTCTGCCGAGCTGGACGCCGACACGGCGGCCCTGGATGTGGAGGTCCTCCTGGACGCTGAAGAGCTGCCCGGCAAGCCCGGCCTCTGGAGCCTCACGGCCTACGTCACCTGGCAGTCCCTCGGCGGACGGGATGCACCGGAGAACTCCCTGGTTCTGCGCCGGCTCATCAGCCGGCCCGCCCTCTCCTTCGAATCGGACTACACCCTGACCGTCGAATTCGGCGACATGAGGAGGAACCCAGCATGAATCGCAATATGCTCAAGGGGTCAAATTCCTTCCCCAGGGTGGCCGGATTCCGGCACCGAGGATTCACGTTGCTGGAGATCCTGGTCTTCCTGATGATCGCCGGCATCCCTCTGGCCGTGATCTGGAACTTCCTCATCTCCGGTAGCAAGCAGAGCGTCAAGATGCAGGGACGGGCACAGGCCATCCAGGCAGTGCAGCTGACCTTCGAGACCATCCGCAACGACCTGGCCCAGCTCGGTGGCTTCGAGGTCAAGGACGGGGACTCCTCGGATCGGGCCGAGCTGTCCGGCGACGATGATGGTCAGGAGACCACCGCCGCCTCGGCAGACAACGGCGCCTTCACCTTCTTCCGCTACGCCGACTACGGATACGAGCAGGAGGACCTCTACTCATCGTCTCCGGAGGACACGGCTTGGCTGAATGCCGAGCGGGTCAGTTATCGTTTCAACCGTGAGAGCCATCGCCTGGAGCGCAACGGGCGATCGGTGGGAGCCGCCAGGTTCTACGACGCTGGCCTCAACCTGGTCGGCGACCACGTTGCCGTGACGTTGATCCTCTGCCCCGAGGAGCTGCTCGACCGGGGCGAGGAGCCCGATGAGAGCCAGAAGACGGTCCTCTCCTTCCAGGTTGGCCTGCCGCAGATCACGACCCGGAACGTCTACAGCGCCTGGACCGACAACTACTTCGACCGTGCCCCGGAGGGCCAGGAGTGAGGTTCCTCCTCACCTCGTCCCGTATACTGATTTGAGGGGAGGCCAGCCGCCCCCCCCAGGTCCCGAATCGACTGATACGAGCCTTGATGGGAACAGGTCAAACCAGCTTCACCAGGGCCGTCTGCCGGCTCGCCTCGCCGCGGTTTTCGGACCGCCGCCGGGGTTTCGGAATGCTCTTCGGCGTCATCGTGCTGTTCCTGCTGATGATGATGACCATGGGCGTGGGCCAGATGATCTTCGGCAGCCGGGTCGCCTCCGGTACCCAGGCTGGTGTCATCGGGACCATCGCCGTCCAGCTCGCCCACTCCGCGGCTCAGGAGGCCTGGAGAGACATCGCGATCAGGGCCAACGATCGGTCCGACAAGCTCTACCGGCGACTCCGGAAGGCCATCCGGAATCCGGCCCAGGCGGTGGTGAAGTTCAAGGTCCCGGTCCCGGAGACACTGGCGGAGATCGAGGCGACAAGTGAGTACTCCGGATTCCGGATCGAGAATCAGAGCGTTCAGGCTCACGTGCTGGGAGCCGGAACGATGGCGGGGCTCACCTACGAGAACATGGGCACCTTCAAGATCACCGTCCGGGTGTCCCACAAGCCGACGGGGATAGCCCGGACACTCCATGTTACCCGGGGCTACAAGGTGGCCCTGCTCTCGACACCCAGGCCCTTCGATCAGACCACCCTGTTGATCATGAACCCCCAGCTCCTGCTCGACAGCCGAGGTGCCGCCGGCGCCAACGATTACATCCAGCAGAGCATCGACTGGTTCGAGCGGATCGAACAGCAAGACAAGGTTCGCCTCATCCAGCGTATCGAACGGCTCAACAACTGGGTGAACCAGAAGATCGGACAGGAGAACGCCCAGAGATCCCAGGAGCCCGGATTCGAGTCCCTACCCGCCGGCTCCTCGGAGCGATTCACGGCCTATCTGAAGAACGCCCAGATCCCGGCGCCGCCGATCTACACCAACACCGTGGAGGATCAGCTGCACTTCTTCCCCACGGCTCCCGGGGACTACGTGGTCTATAGCCTGAAGGACAAGATTCCCAACATCGGCTACTGGTTCCTGGAGCCTCGGGTCATGGCCCGAAACGTGGCGATGGATCAGGTGGTCAAGCAGTACCAGCTCGAGATCGCCGAGGTGGATCGGATTTTGGGGAAGATCCAGACGGCCCTTGAGAACAACGATCCGGCCTACAAGGACCGGCGATCTGAGATTGAAAAACAGCTGGAGGCAGCATGCAAGGCCCTGGGCTTGACCATGAGGCAACTGGCGGAGCAGAACCTGGATCGGCTGAACATCTACAAGCAGTTCACGGACTTCTTCAGCGAGCGGACCGGAGAAGGGGCCAAGACGCTCCGGGACTTTGCTCCCAAGTTCTACGTGGAGCAGACCCAGAAGGGGCGCGCGTTCTACCGTTTCGAAGGCGACGATGCGGCAGAGCAGATGCAGCGCCTCCTGGAACGTTACGAGACGGCTGACAGGCCGTTCAACGGCATCATTCATCTTGCCACGGAAGGCAAGATGATCCGGCTCCGGAACCGGACCTTCCACGGCAAGATCGTATTGCTAGTCACGGGTCAGGTGGGGCTTCAGGACGTGAAGCTCCAGGACCCGGATATGGACCTGCTGACGGTCCAGGCCGATGACCTGATCACTGTCGAGGGCACCGTGGAGGCATCCATCGTCGCCGGTGGGGATATCAAGATACAGCCGGGTGCCCATATCAAGGGCAACCTGATCATGAACCAGGTCTACTCTCGCAATTTCTTCCAGGGACAGATCACCCGGAACAAGCGCTATCGCTCCAGCGCCGGCGGCAAGGAAGTCGAGCAGCTACAAGGCCATTTCGTCGTCGCCCTCAGCCCGAAGCCGGCTTCCACGATCATCGAGAGAAAGTGATGAGGCACGTGAACTGCACGGTCACATCCCCACGGCCTCGGTCCTCGCGACCCCGCAGGCCCACGAGCACGGGAAGGCGCCGGTCGGGCATGACCCTCGTCGAGCTTCTGGTCATGTCCATGGCGGCGCTGATGCTCGTCGGTGTCATCTGGTTCCTGTTCTTTGGTGGAATGCGCCATTTCCGGAAAACCGACGACAAGCTGAAGGGGGTCCAGGGGGCACAGCTCTTGATGGAGCAACTTCAAGACGACTTCGATCGGATCTGCTGGTCCGAGGACTTCCCCCTCGAGGGGGCGGGGCAGAACGGGGCGGACACGAACAAGATCACGTTCTACGTCTATGACCGGACCGTGATCCCCGGAAAGTTGAAGCCCCGATCCCGGGTGGAACAGGTCAGTTACCGCTTCGACCAGGACAGCCGCCGGATGTACCGGAACGAGGAGGCCATGCGGTTCGCCCGGTTCGAAACGGTGAGCTTCAAGTTCCAGCCAGCCTCGAAGAAACCCATCGGCGCCGGGAGCGGTACTGGAACCGGCGCCGCGGGCGGTTCCGGAGCAGACCCCGCCAAGGAGGAGCTCAATACGCTGGTCTACACGATCAGCGCTGCCTCCGAGGAGAAGCTCGACCGGATGGACAGCCCCTCGGCAACGAAGGAGGAGGGCGAAGATCGAAGAGGGATCACGACCCTTCTCGGGACTGTCCACCTCCCGGGCAAGGTTCTGAGCGATCACTTTCCCGGCTGGATCGAGAACCCGCCGGACAAGCCGGCTGAGAAGTAAGGGGCCGCGCAGGAATAAATGCGCGGAAGTCGCGCCCAGATTTGGGTCAGATTCGGCTGGTTCGAGTGAGCGGGACCGGAGGCGTAGTGGGCTACGTCGAGGATTCCGCGATTGAGGAGCGGCCGAAGATGGCCTGAAGATGGGGTGCGAAACTGCGTAGTTATTCTTGCGCGGGTCCTAAGGGCAATGCCGGTGAGATAAGACGGATTTTGTTGTAGTGGGGCTCAGCCCCACACCCCGTTTGGGGAGCCAGCTCCCCCAAACCCCCAATTGGACTGGTGCAACTGAGAGTGCTGATGAACACTTGAATGACATACGAGAGCTTGACCTGTTCATCGGGGTCCAGGGGCCAATGGCCCCTGGCGGGAGTTCATGGGCATTGTTCTTAGGCTAGAGTTTCGCCATTTTGACAGAGGACCGGCCCGCTCTGGGTCATGGTTTTCGCTCTTGCAGCTGATTTATTACACGATCCTGT
>JAJFLN010000821.1 GCA_021772705.1 Candidatus Cloacimonadota bacterium
CCTTCACAACGAAAGTGCCTGGGCCACTCGCTGCCACATTCCATTCCAGTTTTTCTTCGGCGACCGTCACGGGAGTGCATCGGCATGACGAGCCAGCCGTTGGCGACTCCGAGCCGTCGGATCCACGGTCGCCCAGGTTGCCGGAAACCGACCCAACGTGACCCCGTTCTCCCGTTCGGGCAAGATCGGGGGAAGTCTCTGCGATGATTCTGGCTTGTGATGTAGGCGGTACGAAGACGGACGTGGCACTGCTCGAGCGAGACGACGCAAGCTTGTGCATCGTACGGCGCCAAACTTATCCGAGTCGAAACTACGGAGCCTTGCACGAGATCGTCAGCGATTTCCTCGGCGAGGACCGACCTAGGCTCGAGGCGGCTGGTTTTGGGGTCGCCGGCCCCGTGCGCGACGGCCATGCGAAGACTACCAATTTGTCCTGGACTGTGGATGCCGAGCGTCTGGCTCGCCTTCTGGGGCTCGACCGAGTTTCCCTTCTCAACGACGTCGAGGCACAGGCTTGGGCAGTGCCGCACCTCGGGATGGGCGAGCAGTACTCTCTGCAAACGGGAGCCCCGGATGGGGGCAACGTGGCTGTCATCGCCGCCGGTACCGGCCTCGGTTGCGCCGCCCTCGTCCGCGGGGCTGGCCCCGTGCGCTCCATGGCCAGTGAGGGTGGGCACTCCGACTTCTCCCCTGCGGACGATTTCGAGCTCGACCTCTGGCGCCGCCTGAGCCGGGAGTTCGGCCACGTCAGTGTGGAGCGAGTCGTCTCGGGCCCCGGACTCTTCAGTGTCTACGAGGCTCTTCGCGATCGGGACCCCCATGGGGAGTCCGATTGGCTCGCCAGCGCGCTCCAGGAGGGTGGTGACCCGAGCGCCGTTGTCGCCTCGGCTGCCCTGGAAGGGCGCAGTGGGCTCGCAGAACAGGCCGCCCTGAAGTTTCTTGTGGCCTACGGCGCCGAGGCTGGCAACTGGGCTTTGCGGACGCTGTCGACGGGAGGTCTCTGGCTCGGAGGCGGCGTGGCGCCTCGGCTGATCCTCGGCCCCGACGGCACCCCTGAACTGTGGCGGAAGCGCGCGACCGAGGCGTTCCTGACTCGCTTTCGCGACAAGGGTAGGCTGAGCACGCTGCTGGAAGCCATGCCGGTCCGGATGATCGTCGGTGGTAACGGTCCGCTGTTGGGCGCTGGTTACGCGGCACTATCGGAGGCCGGCCGAGCGGTCGTGCCTGTAGAACGGGAAGAACTGAAAGGAAAGTAAATGCAAATTGGAATGATCGGGCTGGGACGTATGGGAGCTAACATGGTCCGGAGGTTGTTGCGCCGGGAGCACGAGACGGTTGTCTACGATCGCTCGTCCGCGGCGGTCGAGGATCTGGTTCGTGAGGGCGCCCAGGGTGCCTCGTCGGCATCGGATCTGGTTGGAAAGCTCGCAGCCCCACGGGTGGTCTGGCTGATGGTGCCGGCCGGGGTGGTCGATTCGGCCATCGCTGAGCTGGCGGAATCGCTGGAAGCAGGGGACACAATCGTGGACGGAGGTAACTCCTATTATGTCGACGACTTGCGGCGAGTTCGGGAGCTCTCCGAGCAGGGGCTTCATTACGTCGACGTCGGGACGAGTGGCGGGGTCTTCGGCCTGGAGCGCGGCTATTGCCAGATGATCGGTGGGGAGGCGGATATTGTGCGACGCCTCGAACCGATCTTTGCCGCGCTGGCACCGTCTCGGGAGTCGGCGCCTCCGACACCGGGACGGGAGGGGCGCGGCGGGACGGCGGAGCAAGGCTATCTGCACTGCGGCCCAGCCGGCGCAGGTCACTTCGTGAAGATGGTCCATAACGGCATCGAGTACGGCCTGATGGCAGCGTACGCAGAGGGTTTCAACATTCTGCAGCAGGCGAACATTGGACGGCAGCAGCAGGAGCACGACGCCGAGACGACACCGCTGCGGAACCCGGAGCACTATCGCTATGACTTTGATGTCGGCGAGATCGCGGAGGTGTGGCGGCGAGGCAGTGTCGTGAGCTCCTGGCTCCTCGATCTGACCGCCGAGGCGCTGCTGCGATCGCCCGATCTGGCCAACTTCGCCGGTCGCGTCTCCGACTCTGGGGAGGGCCGGTGGACGGCGAAAGCTGCGATTGATGAGGGTGTGCCGGCCCACGTACTCACGGCGGCCCTGCAAGAGCGCTTTTCCTCCCGGGGCAACGCTGATTTCGCCGGCAAGATCCTCTCGGCCATGCGCGCCGGATTCGGTGGCCATGGGGAGAAGAAATGAGAGACGGCGACTCCGAGGCGCTGGTCTTCTACGGTTCGACAGGCGATCTCGCGTTCAAGAAGATCTTCCCGGCGCTGCAGAGAATGGTGAAATCGGGCGTCCTCAATGTGCCGGTCATCGGTGTGTCCCGCGCCGGATCGCTCGAGGATCTCCGAAAGCGGGCCCAGGCCAGTGTGGAGCAGCATGGGGGCGGAGCAGACGCCGAGGCGTTCCCCAAACTGATGCAGCTCCTGCGCTGCGTGGTCGGTGACTACTCGTCGCCGACCACCTTCGACGCCCTGGATCGCGAGCTGGGTGATGCAGCCAGACCCCTGCACTATCTGGCCATTCCCCAGGCACTCTTCGAGGTGGTGATCGGTCAGCTCGGCCGGACGAGCTGCGGAACAACGACACGGCTTGTCCTCGAGAAGCCTTTCGGTACGGATCTGGCCTCGGCGAAACGTCTCAACGGGATTCTGCACGGCTGTTTCAAGGAGAGTGCCATCTTCCGCATCGATCACTATCTCGCCAAGGAAGCCGTGCAAAACCTGGTCTTCTTTCGTTTCGCGAACACCTTTCTCGAACCCATCTGGAACCGTAACTACGTCGAGAACGTCCAGATCACCATGGCCGAGCCGATCGGGGTCGAAGGCCGTGGCGCTTTCTACGATCAGACCGGGACCATTCGCGACGTTGTTCAGAATCACCTGCTCCAGGTGCTCTCCAATATCGCCATGGAGCCGCCGCCAGGAGGGCGGAGCCCAGAGACTCAGCGGGACGAGAAGGTCAAGGTGCTCAAGGCGATATCCCCGCTCGATCCGGGACGAACCGTGCGAGGCCGTTTCCGAGGCTATCTCGACGAGCCGGGCGTCGCGTCCGATTCTCGCACCGAGACGTTCGTGGCGCTCGAACTCGCCATCAACTCCTGGCGCTGGGAGGGCGTGCCCTTCTACGTCCGTGCCGGGAAAAGGCTCCCCCGAGCGCTCACTGAGGTCGTGGTCCAGCTTCGCCGACCGCCGTCGCTCTCCGGAGTGCCTCTGGTCCCCAATCACGTTCGATTTCAGCTCGGGCCGGAGTTCGAGATCGGGCTCGGGGCCACGGTTCGCGAGCCAAAGAGGGAGGAGGGGCACGCCCTTGAACTGCTGGCAAGCCACAACCACGACGGTGCCGGGACCGATGCTTACGCGGAGCTGGTGGGCGACGCCCTCCGCGGCGAGACCTTTCGGTTCGCACGCCAGGACTACGTCGAGGAGGCGTGGCGCATCGTCGAGCCGTTGCTCCGCCCTGAGAGCGCTCCATTCGATTACGAGCCCGGTTCCTGGGGTCCCAATGAGGCCGAGACGCTCGTACCGGGCGGCTGGGCGAATCCCGAGAGAGGCGAGTGAATCATGCCGACATCTTCTCAGTCGATATGGCTCCTGCGCCACGGCGAAACTTCCTGGTCGTCTCTCGGGCGTCACACGGGGCGGACCGACGTGGCTCTGACGCCCCGAGGGGTGCGGCAGGCAGAGGCCCTGGGACGCCATGTCGAAGGGCGGCCGTTCACACTGGTCCTCACGAGTCCCCTCCTTCGAGCAAGCGAGACCTCGCGGCTGGCCGGCTATGGAGGTATCGCCGAGACGGAACCGGATCTGCAGGAATGGGACTACGGCTCCTTCGAGGGGCGGACCACGGCGGACATCCGGCTGGAGATTCCGTTGTGGACCGTGTGGGAGCACGGCTCGCCTGGCGGAGAGACTGCGGGTGAGGTCGCGGAGAGGGCCGACAGGGTGATCGCGCGAGCTCTCGCGGCCGACGGCGACGTGGCGCTCTTTGCGCACGGACATCTGTTGAGAGTGCTGGCCGCGAGATGGCTGGGACTCCCGCCGAACGCCGGCGGGTCGCTGGCTCTCGATACGGCCTCGGCGAGCGTCCTTGGGCTGGAGCGCGAACGGCACGTCATTCGCCACTGGAACGAAATCTGTCATCTGGCGGACGAGTGATGAAGATCGAGTGCCTGCCCGATGCCGAAGCTGTGGCGCGCCGGGCGGCCAGCATCATCGCCAGAACGGCCCGGGAGGCTGTCGAAGCCCGGGGTCGGTTTTTTCTCGCCACGAGCGGCGGGACGACTCCCTGGCGAATGTTGCGCCTGCTCGCGGATGAGGATGTCCCCTGGGCGGACGTCCATCTCTTCCAGGTTGACGAGCGGACCGCACCGGAGGGACATGGGGACCGGAACCTGACTCACCTCCGGGAGTCCTTTCTGCCCCACCTGCCGGTGCAGCTTGGGGGCCTACATCCCATGCCGGTGGATGAGGGGGCGGATCTGGCGATCGCCGCGTCAGCCTATGCCACGATCCTCCGTGCCGAAGTCGGCGAGCCACCCGTTCTTGACCTCGTCCACCTTGGTCTCGGCGAGGACGGTCATACGGCCTCCCTCGTCCCGGACGACCCGGTCCTCGACGTCGACAGTTGCGAAGTGGCGGCGACGGAACCCTATCGAGGCAATCGCCGGTTGACGCTCACGTTTCCCGCCATCAATCGCGCCCGCAGCATCCTCTGGGTCGTGACGGGCTCCGGCAAGGGTCCGGCTCTCCTCCGGCTTCAGCGGGGCGACAGGGGCATTCCGGCGGGTCGCGTTCGACGTGATCGTGCCTTGATTCTCACGGACTCGACGGCCAGCCAGGCGTCGCCTACTTCATGAAAGAGCTCGCCATGTCGCCAACGAAGAATCTCGACCAGCTTTCCATCACCACCATTCGCACGCTCTGCATCGACGCGGTCCAACAGGCTCGATCCGGTCACCCGGGGACGCCGATGGCAATGGCCCCCGTGGCCTACACGCTGTGGCAGCGTTTCCTGCGCTTCGATCCGCAGGACCCGATCTGGGCCAACCGGGATCGCTTCGTGCTCTCCATGGGGCACGCCTCCACGCTGCTTTACAGTCTGTTGCACCTCACGGGTGTGCGGGCCGTCGACGCCGATTACGAGCTGCTCGACAAAGAGGCTGTGTCGCTCTCGGACCTGCAGCGATTCAGGCAGATTGACAGTCGCTGTCCCGGACACCCTGAGTACCACTTCACCTCCGGCGTGGAGACAACCTCTGGCCCTCTTGGCCAAGGTGTGGCCAACAGCGTGGGCATGGCCATCGCCTCGAAATGGCTGGCGGCGACCTTCAACCGTCCGGACTTCGACCTCATCGACTATGACGTCTACGCCCTCGCAGGCGACGGTTGCATGATGGAGGGCGTCTCCGGTGAGGCCGCTTCTCTGGCGGGTCACTTGGGATTGGATAATCTCTGTTGGTTCTACGACAACAACCGGATCACGATCGAGGGCAGCACGGCGCTGACTTTCACTGAGGACGTCGCCACTCGCTTCATCGCCTACGGCTGGAACGTCACCCGCGTCGGTGACGCCAACGATGTAGAGATGCTCTCCCGGGCGCTGACGACATTCAAGCGCACGACTCACCGGCCGACCCTCATCATCGTGGACAGTCATATCGGTTTCGGTTCGCCCAACAAGCAGGATTCGCATGTCGCTCATGGGGAACCGCTGGGAGAAGAGGAGGTTCGACTCACCAAGCGGGCCTACGGATGGTCCGAGGATTCTCGGTTTCTCGTGCCCGACGAGGTTCGCTCTCACCTGGCGAATACGTTCGGAGCTCGGGGCGCCGGCCTGCGAGCCGGCTGGACGGACGTGTTCGCGCGCTACGCCGAGAGCTACCCGGAGCTCGCCGAGCAGTTCAATCTCGTGCAGCGCCGCCAGCTTCCGGAAAACTGGGATCGCGAGCTGCCCAGCTTTCCTGCCGACCCCGGCGGAGTTTCCGGGCGCGACGCGTCGGGAAAAGTCCTCAATGCGATCGCTCGGAACATCCCCTGGTTCCTTGGCGGAGCCGCCGACCTCGCTCCCTCGACGAAGACCTGTCTGACCTTCGACGGGGCCGGCGATCTCTCGGCCCGGGAGCCCGGCGGACGCAACGTTCATTTCGGTGTCCGCGAGCACGCGATGGGTTCTATTCTCAATGGTCTGGCCCTCTCGAAGCTGCGCGCCTTCGGCTCCCAGTTCCTCATCTTCAGCGACTACTCGCGCCCGACTCTGCGTCTTTCGGCGCTGATGGAGCTGCCGGTCATTTACATCTACACGCATGACTCCATTGGCGTCGGCGAGGACGGTCCGACCCACCAGCCCGTCGAGCAGATCGCTTCTCTGCGTGCGATTCCAGGGCTTCGGGTCTATCGTCCCGCGGACGCGAACGAGGTGGCGGAGGTCTGGCGGTGCATCATGCCCCTGCGCCATCAGCCCGTCGCGCTGATTCTATCCAGACAGGCCACGCCGACCTTCGACCGGACCCGCTACGCCTCCGCAGCCGGCGTCGCCCGCGGAGCCTACATCCTGGCGGCGGAATCGGCCGGGCCGGTTCAGGTGATTCTCCTGGGTACTGGTACGGAGGTCGCGCTCTGCCTGGCGGCGCGGGAGCGACTCGAATCAGAGGGAGTTCGCTCGCGCGTGGTGAGCATGCCTTGCTGGGAAGTGTTCGAGGAGCAGGATCAAGCGTATCGCGACGCCGTCTTGCCACCCGGAGCGACCGCCCGGGTTGCCGTCGAGCAGGCGTCGACCTTCGGGTGGGAGCGCTACACCGGATTGGCGGGCCGCACCATCGGGATGCGAACCTTCGGGGCCTCCGCCCCGCTCAAAGAGCTGCTCACCAGGTTCGGCTTCACCGTCGACGCAGTGGTGGCCGCAGCGAAGGAGATTTTATGAACGCGAACGTTCCGCTGGACGCGATACTGCAAACATCTGTGCATGGTCGATAGCGTCGGCCTGAGCCTGGACGTCTCGCGCATGCGTTTCGACGATACTTTTCTGGCAAGGAGCGCCACGTCCGGAGGCTGAACAAGATCCACCAACTCGAAACTGAAGCCGCGAATCTCGAGTGGATCTCGCCTGCTTCGCCTTCTACTTTCACCAATACTGGAGGAAACATGTCCAATCCCCTCGTCGCCCTGCAGAAACTTGGCCAGTCACCGTGGCACGACAACATTCGACGCGATCTGCTCACGGGCGGAGCCCTCGCCCGGATGATCGCCGCTGGCGACATCACCGGCCTCACTTCCAACCCGACGATATTCGAGCAGGCCATCGCGAACAGCGAGGTCTACGACGACGCTCTGCACGAACTCGCAGCGAAAGACAAGGACGCCGAAGCAATCTTCGACGCTCTGGCCATCGACGATATCAGAAACGCTGCGGATCTCTTCCTGCCTGTCTACAGGCGGACGAGCGGAAACGACGGCTACGTCAGCATCGAGGTCTCGCCTCGGCTCGCCCAGGACACGGAAGGGACCCTTGCCGAGGCGAGGAGACTTTGGAAAACCGTGAATCGGCCGAACGCCATGGTGAAGATCCCCGCGACGCCAGCCGGACTCCCTGCGATCCAGGCAGCCATCGCTGATGGTATCAACGTCAACGTCACCCTCATCTTCTCCCTCGAGCGTTACGCCGAGGTCATGGCCGCCTATTTGGGCGGGCTGGAAGAGCGAGAAAGCGCTGGCGGACAACTCGGGTCCATCTTCTCCGTCGCAAGCTTTTTCGTCAGCCGAGTCGACAGCGCCGTGGATCCGTTGCTAGAGGAGAAGGCGACCGCCCCGGGAGCCGACGCCAAATCGTTGCGTGACCTGATGGGCAAGGTGGCAATCGCCAACGCCAGACTGGCCTACGAGGCTTTCGAGAAAGAGTTCGGCGGCGAGGCGTTTGGAAAGCTTGCCAAGGGTGGGGCACGGCGACAGAAACCGCTCTGGGCCAGCACCTCCGCCAAGAACCCAGCCTACAGTGACACCTGTTACGTGGAAGCGCTCATCGGCCCCGACACGATCAACACGATGCCGCCTGCCACGCTCGCGGCCTACCGGGATCACGGCCGGCCGGAGGTCCGCATAGACCAGCAGATTCCGGAAGCTCGAGAAACGATCGCCAGCCTGATCGCCGCCGGCATAGACTGGAAAGAAGTGTTGGCCCAATTGGAACGGGAAGGCGTCGCCTCGTTCGCAAAGTCCTACGAGTCGCTGCTCTCAGTTGTCGCGACACGCGCCAGTAAGCTCCAGGGCGCGCGGGAGCAGGGGAACTAGTGCGGTGGTCCTAACGCTTCCTTCCTTATCCGTTCGTGCCGAGCTTGTCGAGGCACAGAACGTCGTTTCGCGGACCGGCCCCTCTCCTGAGCTTGCCGAAGGGTCAGACGATATGGCCGCCCGCTCCATTCATCCCC
>JAJFLN010000822.1 GCA_021772705.1 Candidatus Cloacimonadota bacterium
CCACGTAGTAGGAGCCATCGGAACACTCGAGGATGTACAGGAAGAATGGTCTCCTGCCTCAAGGGAGCTACGCCATGCCTGGCCCCTCGACAAGCTCAGACGATATGGCCGCCCGCTCCATTCATCCTTCGACAGGCTCAGACGAACGGATCGGGAAAACTCGGCCATTCAGTCGTCCTGGATGCCCGCATCCATAGTGGGGCGAACGGAGGAGGGGACCCCCTACGGGACATGCACCCGCGTGGCGAGTCCTGCGATCGAATAAGCTCCGAGGAGCAAGGTTGGGTATTCTCCATTCGTGATTCAGGCCCTCTACACACTGCCAAGTCAGGCCCGGGCCGTCCGGGCCGTCACATGCTCCATCACGACCTTGCTGCGAGAGTGGCCTGAATGGCCGGCCTCGGAGCAGACTCTCAGCGACATCGATCTGGCTCTGACGGAGGCCATCACCAACGCCGTGGAGCATGCACATCGGGGTAACTCAGGACTGACGGTCAGGGTGGAGATCTCCTTCGATGAGGCGCGATTCACGGCCCGGATACACGACTCGGGACCCGGCTTCGATCTCTCGTCGATTCCCGAACCGGTGCAGGGAAGCCTGGAGGAACGAGGGCGGGGTCTCTTTCTGATCCGCAAGTTGATGGACAGGGTCAGTTACGGCAAGGAGGCCGATGGGAACGTGCTGGAGATCGCCCTGAAGCTCAGCTCATCTTCAGGACGATGAGGGTGATGTCGTCCTCCAGTTCCCGGCCCGCCGCATGGCCTCTCACTGCCTCCATCACGGCTTCGGCAATGCGGGCCGGGGTCTCATCGACACGATCCTTCAGGATCTGCTCGAGCCTCTTCTCGCCGAACTCCTCCTCGTCCCGATCAACCTCCTCCACGATACCGTCGGTATAGAGGCAGAGCATGTCGCCGGGCTCGAGGCGAGTGGTGGCCTCCTCGAACTCCGGCTCTTCCAGGATGCCCAGCAAGATTCCGTCAGCCGAGAGAGTCTCGAACTGCCCCGTCGAGGCCCTGAGCAGTAGCGGCGGATTGTGGCCGGCGCAGGCGTAGGTCAACTCCCGGGTCTCGGCTGCGAAGGAACAGTGGAACACGGAGACGAACATGGACCCCTCTGCCAGGTCCTGGAACAGCAGCCGGTTCGCAGCGGCGAGAGACTCTCCGGGAGTACAGCCTCGGTCGATCTCCGAGCGGAGCGCGAGGCGGGCCATGGCCATCATGAGCGCGGCCGCCGTGCTGTGACCCGACACGTCGGCGATGATCAGCTCGAGGCGCTCCCGGCTCCCGATCAGGTAGTCGAAGTAATCGCCGCCCACGTCGTTGGCCGGAACGCAGCAGCCGGCCAGCTCCAGTCCCGGAACGCTGGGAGCCGAGGACGGGAGCATGCCCATCTGGATCTCCCGGGCCAGCTCCATGTCCCGCTTCATCCGTTCCGCCGTCTTCAGCTGTTCGATGTGGTCCTTCAAGGAGGACCGCATCTCATCGAACCGCGCCGCCAGCTCGCCGATCTCGTCGGAGCTGCTGATCTCGACGGGCTCGTCGTAGTTGCCCTCTTGAACCTGTCGAGTCGAGACCATCAGGGCCGCCACGGGCCGAGTCAGACGCCGGGACAGCAAGGATGCCAACAAGAGGCCCAGAAGCGCCACGGCAGAAGCGGCACGGATCAGTGAGGACTCCAGCTGCCTGAGATACTCCAAGGCCCGATCCAGGGACCGCTGCAGGAGGCAGCGGCCCACCACATTCCCCGACCGGTCTTCCAGGTCCAGCAATCGAATCCGATATCGATGTCCTCCGATTGCAAGTTCGGCCGAGACTTCTCCCCGCCTGTCGATCCAGCCTCGCCGCTCCAGCTCGCTGTGGACCCGATTCCGGGAAACAGCGTCCAGGCTCGATGCCACGGGCCGCCGGGCAGCGAAGAAGACCACGTCGGTCCCGGTCAGGCGATGGATGTCCTGGGCAACCTCGTCAGCCACTTCCTTTCCCAATGTGAGGGTGCCGGAGATCTCATCTCCGAAGGCAACGGGAGAGGATGCCACCTGAAACAGCCGAGTGCCGACCCGCCAGATGTCCTGAGCCCCCGTGCCGGCGAGAGCCGATGCGACCACGGGGATGGCCGCCACATCGGAGACCGGAAGAGCTTCTGGAATGAGCCGGGCCAGCTCCCGGCCACCACCATCAGTCACGAGCAGGAGGTCGGCCTTGACGATGGCCAGCTCGTCCCTGCCTGTGTCGAGCACCGTCGCCGGATCTCCCTCATCGATGGTGGCCTTGAATCGGGGCGCCTCAGCGCTCGACCGGGCCAGCAGGGCCAGTCGCTCCAGGCGGCTGCCTTGCACTTCCAGAAGCACTCTCCTGGACGCCGACAGCTCCTGCTCCAGCCGTTCCTCCACTTCTTGCTGGACCCGGGACCGAATGAAGATCATCGAGACAGCCAGGAGAATGGCCAACACGACCATGACGAGGGTCAGAATCTTGGATGAGAGAGAGAACCGCATATCGGTCTTCGGGGGACAGCCGTCAGGCTACCCTGTTCCAGCCACCAGGAACAGGGACGGGTGAGTCTAGGAGCGTGTCGGCGTAACGCCGAAGTTTTCCAGGTGGAACCTGAACAGGGAACCGGGAGCCGGAAACAGGGGACATTTCTCCGACACACTCCTAGTGCGGTGGTCCTAACGCTTCCTTCCTTATCCGTTCGTGCCGAGCTTGTCGAGGCACAGAACGTCGTTTCGCGGACCGGCCCCTCTCCTGAGCTTGCCGAAGGGTCAGACGATATGGCCGCCCGCTCCATTCATCCCC
>JAJFLN010000823.1 GCA_021772705.1 Candidatus Cloacimonadota bacterium
GCCTCGGCCACCTCACCGAGGACGGGCCGGTGGCGCAGGCACTGATACCCCATGGCGTATCTACGTGAATCCGGGAGATCCGCTTCAATGCTGGAAAACTGATCCAGGGGTGGTCAAGATGGGGTCGTGTGTCCCCGGATCTCCCGTTCACACCTTGTCGGTATCTTCTCTCGCCCTTATACTGATCCCATGTTGCGAGAGCTGCTCATGGCGGGCTGCGTCATGTCTTTCACCCTCGTCTCGGCTTGGGCCACGGACACGTCGCAGGTTCTGACCCTTCGCCTGAAGGGCGAGGCGAGACTGGTGGCCCACACCGAGACATCCGGTCGATTCGACGAGAATGTCTCGGGTCGCATATCCCTCGAGAACGGGGACGAACAGAGGATTCTGGAAGAACGAACCGGCTACCGGGTGGTCAGCCTGGACAGCGCGAAGTTCGGCGACCATCGAATGATCGTCGTCGGCTGGGCCAGCGGGGGTCAGGGCCGATATCTTCGTCCAGCGGTCTACGTAACTGATGATCGGAGTGGATGGACTCCGGTCTGGCGACCCTTCCAGGACGAGCCACTTCTGGACGGCGAAGTTCGAATCCGGCAGGAAGAGGGGCGGAGCGTGTTGACTATTTCGGAGGATCTGGACCCACACGATTCGGGTCCCCCGAGACTACGCCGGCTCCGAACGGGCCGCTGGCAGTCGGGCCAGTTCCGCCTGTCGAAGTCAGAGTATGGCCCGGCGGAGACGATGGGGCAGAAGGCCAGTCTCGCCAGGGAATACTTCCTTGACGGCAAGATCGAAGCGAGTCTGGACCTCTACAATCAGGTCCTGAGTAGCGGGACGTTCGGCCAGGACAGGAGACTGGCGGCGGAGCTTCATCGGGCCGCAGCGCTCTGCCTGGAGAGCCTGGGCAGGACCGCGACGGAACGAACAGCGCTGAAGGCGCTTATCCGAAACTATCCCGAGACCGACCCGGCGCGTCACGCAGCCAACAGGCTGCTCCGCATCCGGGCATCGGACCTCGACGGGAGGAAACCATGAGGCGCAACTTCGGAGCACTGATCGCACTGCTCACAGGGTTCGTTATCTCGAGCACCTGCTCTCACGGAGCGATCCCAAGCTTTGACACCCTGGAGAGCGAGACCGCTCGCGCTGGCGCCAGGGAGGGAAGTAGCGACCGCGTCATCAGCCGCAACGGACAGCGCTACTACCGTTTCGACGGATCGACCCTCTTCGCCGAGATCGCTGCTGATGCCTATGGAGACCCGGATCTCTGGTACGTCATTTACCGGGCCAACGAGGACCGGCTCGAACCGGGCTCCTCAGATGGACTGGAAGACGGCGAGCTGCTCCTGTTGCTGCCGGATCCGCCGGAGTCACGCACGTCCCGGCAGAACGGCAAGCGAACCGTGACGGTGCTTCCCGGGGACACATTCATGTCTCTGTCGAAGCGGCTCTACGGCACTCCGGCCTACTGGAAGGGTCTCTATGCCGCCAACAAGGATCAGCTTCCGGACCCGGAGGATCCCTTCATCATCTTCGGGAACTCGGGAGCCAAGTCCCGGACCTTCGTGGTGCCCGGCAAGGAGCGGGTGTTCCATCTGGCCCTCACGGAAGGGGCGAACTTCGGCGCCACGATGGAGGATCGGCCTCTCCGGGCCCCTCGATCCGAGCCGGACTCTCGAAGCGTCGCCTCCCAGACCGTCCTGGAGGACTCTCCTCAGCAGCAAGATCGGCGAAGTCCGCCAGATCGAAGCAGCAGCGGCAGGAGCAAGGCGTACCAGCTCACGGGCAACTCCATTCGATATCTGGAGCTGGATTCGGCCAGCGACATCGGGTATTCCGAAGCCCGGCTGATCCTGTCCGGAACTGGGCTTCTCCGCAGCAGCGAGGATATCTCGAAGGGCTTGAAACGGCTCCACAAGGGCTACACCTACTCCTCCGGAGGGGGGTCTCTGAACAGCAAGGCGAAGGAACGGCTCTTCCGGGAGTACAAGCTGCTCCGCTCGGCCCTGAACCGATGGTGGGATTACCCCAACATCGGGTCCAAGACGACCCCGAATCTGGTGGATCGCTGGATCAGAGATGCATCGAAGCAACTCAAGAGCCTACCTAGCCGGGACCGCTACCCGCTGTTGAAGAGCCTGCTCACACAGGAATCGGGCGTCACCCACTGGAAGAACTTCAAGCCCGTGGTCGGAACCTCGGGGGACACGGGCTTCGGTCAGTTCCTGCCCGCTACGGCCCGGAAGGTGGGAATCAACCCCTACGATCCGGAGCAGAACATTCACGGCGTGGCCCTGTACATTGAAGAGTTGCTGCGATCGAAGGGCAGCCTGAGGGAGGCTCTGGCCGCATACAACGGCGGCAATTCTCCTCCTCCGAAGAGCTACAGGTACGCCGTGTCCATCATGCAGCGATCGAGCAACATCAGGTACGCCTGAGCCAGTCGAGCGCTGAAGTCATCATGACTTCCGAAGGCTCATGGTCGATCGAGGAGCAAGGCGAGGAAGCGTACCCGGGAGTTGCCAGGTACTGAGTGGCCGGGAACGCTTGTCAGGCGGATGATCATCTCATTGGCTCCGTCCTCGAGCACCCGGGGATCGAATGTGTGGTAGATGGCCGAGTAGGTCCGCTGCCGCCCCCCGGACAGCTGGCGGAACCGAAGGGTCAGGCCTCCGTTGACTTGAACCGTGAAGACCGAGAGTGGATCGTCCATTCTCACGGCAAGAACGAGCTCGGCCTGTCGTATCCGATTGGTCTCATCCAGCCGGATCAGGACCTTCTCGTCTTGAAGCCCCTCCTTCTTCTTTTCCGGCCTGCCGTTGCTCTCTGCCGCTTCCTCGCTGCCCGAGAGTCCGATGGAGAAGAAGCCGAAGGGATTCACGATGTCCTTCTTGAAGATCTCCTGTGTCTTCAGCCGGGCCTTGTCGGAGCTGGAGAACGACTTGGGTAGACAGACCTGGACGGGAAACTGAAAGGGTATCTTTCTGTAGGCGCAGTAGAAGTTGAAGTCTCCCAGATAGGCCAGGGCATGGTAGACGGACATCTTGCCGTTCAGGGGGACCCGGGGGTTTGCCATGAAGTCGGCAGCGATGGGCTGAAACTTCTTGAGTTGCTTGAACAGCGGTTCGGCCTCCCAAAGGCCCTGGAGAGTCTGCCCCACCTTCCGGGGACTCACCTTCTTGGCCAGAGCTGCCTCGCTCTTGCCGTACCAGCTCTTCAGATCGACCCGCCTGGCGACTTGGCTCACGGCCCGGGCCAGACCCAGGGGCGAGGGAACATCGAGCCACTCACCGGGCTTCTCGTTGCCGCTCTTGCCGATGGCCACCACCCGGACCGCGACGGCATCCTCCGGGGCGATGGAATCGAGGGTAAAGAGGTGGACCTTCCTGGTGCCCCGCTTGCCCGGAATGCGGCCCTGAGCAGACCCTTTCCGATACTCCAAGATCGCCTGCACATCACTGGAGGTCCGTGCCTCGATGCGGAGGGCCTCGAGACCGGACCGCTTCACCGAGAGAGCCGTGAATGTCAGGGTCGTGGTCCGCAGTTCATAGAATGGCGAGTGCTGTCGTCCGGGATAGATGAAGCGGTACTTGTAGTCGGTCCCCTCCGAGAGCTGACGCAGCATGACCTGATGATCCGTCACGGCCTCCGAGCCGTCGGGAGGCGAATAGACTCTCATCAAGGCTGGGCTTTCGCCGTACTCGATAACTGTCATGTAAGGATCGTCGCTGAGCCAGGTGATCCGGGCCTGATCGAAGTCAGCCTCCACCCGAATGTCCCGGGAGTTGTAGGACTTCTGAACACCGGGATAGAGCATGTAAGCCACCAGAAGCAGCAACAGCAGCAAGCCGGTCAGGGCCTTGCTCACGGCAGCGACGAGTCGCGGCGAAACCTCCGGCCCGGGCTCGACCGGTACCGTGGGCTGGTCCGCCGGTACAGCCTCCCCGGACCCGCTCTCTTCCTCCCCCTCCGCCGAGGGGGCGATCTGAGACACAACCTGCATCTTCCGCGCGCCACCGCGGCGTTGCACCTTCCCGCCCTCCCGGGCCACGGCGATGTCCTCCAGGAATTCGCCGGGATTCTGGTACCGGACATCGATGTTCTTCTCGACGGAGTTGGCAATCAGGTTCTCGATGGAAGCGTTGAGCAGGGGGTTGAGGTGACTCGGCTTCTCTGGGTTCTCCTCCAGGAGCTTTCGAGTGACCTCGGCCCGATCCTTTCCTCGGAATGCCGGCACGCCGGTCAGCAACTCGTAGAGCACCAGTCCGAGCTGGAAGATGTCGCTCCTGCCATCGACGGTGATGCCCTTGAGCATCTCGGGGGACATGTATCGAGGGGTTCCCACGAGTCGCCCTTGAAGAGTGATACCGCTCAGATACAGGGCCTTCACGAGACCGAAGTCCATCAGGACAGCCTCGTTGGTGGCCTCCTTCACCATGATGTTGGCCGGCTTGATGTCCCGATGAACCAGCCCCTTGGGGTGGTAGTAGTTCATCGCGTCCAGCATGTCGCTGGTGTACTTCAGAGCCTTGTCGACGGACTGGGCTCCCTTGGCCTGAACCAGCTCTAGCAGCGAGGTGCCCGGGATGTACTCCATCACGTAGTAGAGCGTTCCGTCCTGCTCTCCGTTGTCAAAGACCCGGATGATGTTGGGATGCACCAGGCTGCCGCAGATCTGCATCTCGCTGACGAACCGCGATTGGACCTCGGGATTCTCCGAATAGGCCTTGGGCAGGATCTTGATCGCCACTTCCCGGTTGAGGTTCTTCTGCACCGCCTTGTAGACGACACCCATGCCACCCTGGCCGACCTTCCCGAGGATCTCGTACTTTTTCATCTGTCTGCCAAGAATAGCAGAGAGATTGACTCATTTTCCTGGCATCCAGGCCGATATCTGTATCGAACGTTGAACCCTTTGAAGGAGGAATTTCGATGCGGAACCGTCTCACGGTAATACTGGCAGCAGCGACGCTAGCACTGGTCGTGACCAGCTATTATCCGGCCACGGAAAGGACTCAGTCCGCGTCCAAGCACCCTGGCAATAGCCTGGTCGATGAAGTGCCCTCGGGCCACTGGGCCTACCCGGCACTTTCCAGGCTGCAGCAGGGAGAGCTTGCAAGTCGCTCACTGCTTCCCGGACCCAACGGCAAGAAGCCCGTAACCCGCTTCGAAATGGCCGTCCTTCTGTCCCGGATGATCGAGAAGCTCGACGATGCCTCGACCAACGCCAAGCTACCCTGGGACAAGCTGGAGTTGCTGGACAAGCTCTACAAGGAGTTCCGGGGCGACATCAACAACTTGGGCGCTGACATGGGCAACATGCGGTCCCGCCTGGACCAGCTCGCCAAGAAGCTCGAGGAAGAGGGCCAGAACGGCAACATGAACGGCAAGCTGGTCAAGCAGGTCTTCGACGCCACCCAGAAGGTGGATGCCATGGCCAGCAGCGTCAAGAAGCAGGACCAGCGGCTCAGGTCGATCTCAGCCAAGTTGAAAAACCAGAACAAGTCCTTCGGCGAGACCCAGGAGAAGCTCAAGGTGTTCTCCGAGGTCCTGGCAAAGGTCCTGGTCAAGATGGCCCGCCTCGAGAAGGACTCCACCGAGAAGGAAGCTCCTCAGGTGGCCGGATTCTCCAGGAAGAACCTGAAGCAGCTCAAGGGCCTGCTGAAGGAGTTCGCCATCAGCTTCGAACGACGACTGGCCAACATCGAGACTCACACGGGAATCGGGATCCCGGCTCAGACCCGGATGCCCGTCCCTCAGGCCCCTCGCCGCTCCCCGGCGCCTCGCAAGCCCGCCGAGGAGTATCCGATGCCCAGTCCCGACGAGATGTAAGTTCATATCCTTTCGAGAGGCCCCGCCCCCAGTGGACGGGGCTTCTCTCATTCTCGAGACCTTCCCCAGGCTGCCCGGCCAGAGCCGCAGCGCCAGCGGCACTGTTTCACCCAGAGAGTGGACTCAGCCGCGATGACACGGTGAGTTACACGGAGATCGCAGAGATCTCGGAGGCACAGAGGTTCCTTTTCAAAAGGAGGAACCCGCACGCCTGAGGACCCTCCTCGACTTAGGGGCCGCGCAAGAATAAATGCGCAGAAGTCGTGCCCAGATTTGGGTCAGGTTCGGCTGAACCGAGCGAGCGGGACCGGAGGCGTAGCGAGCTACTGCGGTGGTCCTAACGCTTCCTTCCTTATCCGTTCGTGCCGAGCTTGTCGAGGCACAGAGCGTCGTTTCGCGGACCGGCCCCTCTCCTGAGCTTGCCGAAGGGTCAGACGATATGGCCGCCCGCTCCATTCATCCCC
>JAJFLN010000824.1 GCA_021772705.1 Candidatus Cloacimonadota bacterium
GCTGCTGCCGCCGGGGGAACTCGAGCGAGCCGCTGGCACGGCCGATCTGGAGGTGACCTTCGATCCCGAGGCGGCTGCCGAGAGCCCCGAGCGTGAGCTGGTCACATTCGGGAGTCCCCTGCTGGAAGCGTCCCTGCGGGAGGTGCTCCTGAAGGGACGGGTCTCACACCTTCACGCCGCCCCCCGGGAGCCGGACCGTGAGACGCTGCACCGGCGAGTCCGGAGGCTCCTCGCTTTCGACCGATGCCGTCTGGCCGGCATTTCCCCGGGGCGATTGGTGGAAGCGCGGGTGCTGCGGCTGCACGCCATCATCTCGGTGCAGGCCGATGTGCTGCAGCAGCTACTGGTGGTCGCCTACGTCGACCAAGGCAACGGCCGGAGCGTGGACCATCTCCACGCCGAGGCGGGCCGGCTGCGCCTGGAGGAGCGCCGGCAGTTCGTGCTGCCAGGAATGTCTCCGAAGCCGGCGGCAGAGCTGCTTTCGACGGTCTTGGCCGAGCTGGCCGGCCTGGCGCGTCCGCGTTTGACGGACATCCTCGACGAGCTCGCCGCGACATCGGGCCGGGAGCTCGCCCGTATCGAGAGCTACTTCCGGAAGATGCAGCTGGAGTTGGACCGGCGGTCGGCCCGTGCCAGAACGCCCAAGGCCGTGGAGAAGCACGCCCAGGCCCTGGCGGCCCTGCAGGCCGAGAAGGGAATGCGCCTGAGGGAGGCGGAGGCTCGCGCAGAGACCCGGGTGGAGATCAAGCTGGTCGCCGCCGACGTCCTGCACCTGCCCTGGTGGGAGGGGGAGCTATCGATCGAGCGAAGCAGGGAGACCCTGCGCCTTCCCTTGCGCTACGACCCCCTGCTCGGAGTGGTGGAGCCGCCGCTGTGTCCCGCCTGCTCGCGGCCCGCGACGGAGCTCGTCGGCCAGCGGGACTCGGGCGCCCTCAGCTGTCGGGGATGCATGCCGGCGCCGGCCGGTCCGGAGCCGGCGCGAAAGCCGGAAGCCGCTCTGACGGCCGCACCTGATGTGGCCGGAGCTGGCGGCGAGTCACCTCGTCCCGAGGCTGGGAATCGGCGCTCCCGGGACGACGCGGAGCCCATCGGTGAGCTCTTGATCCAGTGGATCTACATCCCGATCTTCATTCGTAGCCGGTCCGAAGATCTGGCCTGGGAGCTGGCTCATCAATGGACTCTCGGCGCCCCCCTGGCGCGGCGAGTCCTCCGCGCCCTCGACGACGTCTTGCAAGCGCCTGATCTCGAGGTTGAACAGCCCCGATACGGCAGTGTGCACGCCGAGGGCCGAGGACGGGCAGTTTTCGTGGCAGACCTTCTCGCCGGCGCCGATCAGCTCGGCAGCAAGAACACTCAGCGGCTGCTCGCCCTGGTCAACGCCAGTCTGCGGAATCGGTCGTTCTCCGATGTCCAGCGGATCTTGGCACCGCCGAAGCCGGCGAAGTCATATGTGATACCGACTACCTTCGACGGCGCTACCTATCTCGTTCGGTTCTTGCAATGCGGCCTCCTGGGCGTCCGGGACCGGCTGCTGCCAGGGGGCCCTGTCGACTTCTCGACGAAGCTAGAGAAGTCGCTGCGATCGGGTCTGGGGTTGACGGCACCCGGCGACGACCTCTGGCTCCCGGGTGGAAGCACCCACTCCGGGGCGATCCAGGAGACGATGGATGCCGTGGCGTACTCTCTGGACGACGCGGAGGATGACGGCAAGGTGGATATGCCGAGGCTGGTCGTCCGCATGCGCAAGGCGCTGCAGATGGACTTCGGACGGTCTCCTTGTTGAGCCACGGGCCTGAAATCGGTAGACTATCGAGGTGACTGAAGTGGAAGTCGATATGGGTCAGGAACCGGCGGCCGCCGGGATCGGTGAGCGGCTAGCGGCGCTGCGCGGCGGGTTGAAGCGCCAGTCGCGGGCGCTGGCGGCGTTCGAGAAGGCCTTGGGGACGCTCATCCAGCGCAACGAGCGGTTGCACAAGGCCCCCCGGGAGGTGCTGGAGGCACTCGAGGCGGTGCGGGCCGCAATCGAGGGGCAGGAGGCCACCGAAGATCCGGGCGATCTCATGGATGAGATCGAGCAGGAGGCCAAGGCCAGCCTGGACGAAGCACGTCGCCGGTTCGGCACGGAGCTGGCGGCGGCACTGAAGGAAAAGCTGGACGACCGCCACGAGCTGCGGCCACTCGAGGAGAGCTACGAGTACGGAACGGTCCGGATCGTCACGGAAGAATCCTCCGGGCATACCCGCCTCGAGTACGCCCGGGTTCCGGTCGTCAAGAAGCTCGGATCGGACCCGGAGGCCGTTGCCACGGCGATCGCGAAGCTGTTCGAGGATCTGGAGAGCGCGGACTTCGACCCCGGGGTGTTTCTGGAGCAGTGCTTGGCTGCGTACCATCACACCGCCAGCAGCCAGGGAAGACAGCTCGGTGAGAGCGTCGATATCCTGCTCTTCTGGAGTTCCCTGGTGCTGGAGCGACAGTCCTCGTCGTTTCGGCGGACGCCGACCCAGAGGAGCTTCAAGGACTATCCAATCTATCGCTTCGTCTACGACCTCTGCCGCCTGAGAGCCGCGCGACGCTTCGAGGTGGATGGCAGAAAGCTCGAGCTGGAGATGGCGGTGCACGATCGGGCTTACGGCAAGTCGATCTGGATACCGGCGGAGCGCTCCGGCGGGAGTTTCTACCAAGGGATCGCCTTCCGGGAGGCTCGCTGATCATGGCGGAATCGCAGTCGGTCCCGACGCGCCGGGAGGCGACTCGTATCATCCACCGGCTCGGGGAGAGCGGCCAGCCCCCGACGAGGGGTGTCCATCACTTCAACGTGGGCAATTCGAGCATCCTCGATACCATGTCCCGTGAGTACCTGCAGGGATACCTCAAGGACGGGGGATCGTCTTTCAAGCTCGTCATCGGACAGTACGGAGGCGGCAAGACTCACCTCATGTATTGCCTGAGGGAGCTCGCCTGGCGGGAGGGCTTCGCCACCAGCTTCGTCCAGCTCTCTCAGCTCGAGTGTCCTTACGACGATCCGCTGAAGGTCTACCAGGCCGTGGCAAGGAACCTGCAACCCCCGCCGGCGGAGCCCGACGTCGAGCCCGAGCGAGGGGTTGGAGAGTTTCTGCGTGCCCACCTCTACCGGCTGCTCGACGGTTTCGGGGCCGACGGCGCCGGTGGCACCGACGAACGTCTCGCGGAGTACGTCGAGTCCCTGGCCCGGATGCGCATCGAGAACCCCAGCTTCCGCAATGCCGTCCTGCATGCGATGCGAGCCATCGCTTCCGGTGAGGAGGACGCGCTATCGACGTTGATCTCCTGGCTCTCGGGAGACGAGCTGCCTCGGGGAAGCCTCCGGGCCCACGGTGTCGTCGAGGCCCCGGCCCAGCACAACGCCTTCCGGCTGCTCCGGAACCTGTGCCAGCTCGTCAGGGAGTTCGGCTTCTCCGGGTTGGTGCTCCTCTTCGACGAGGGGCAGCGCATGGTTAGCATGATGAGCGCCCGGTCCCAGAAGTACGCCTGCGAGAATCTGCTCTCCGTGATCAATCACTGTGGCGACGAGGATCTCCCGGGCGCCCTGTTCGTCTACTCCGTGACGCCCGACTTCCTCGAGAACGTCGTTCCCCGGTACGCCGCCCTGCACCAGCGGCTGGAGTCGCCGACGGTGTTCAGTGAAAGGAACCCTTTCAGCCCCAAGATCGACCTGGAGGAACTCGACCTTCCACCTCAGGAGTTGCTGCTCGCCATGGGAAAGCGCATCCTGGAGGTGTTCGAGGTCTACAAGGGCCGCCAGATGAATTCCGAGATCCAGATCCCGAACATTCGCCAGCTGGCACAGGAGTGCTACGAGCAAACTCTCTCGGTTAATCAACGCCGGGTCTTCGTGAAGACACTCGTATCTCTGCTCTCGGAGCAGGCCGTGGAAGGTGAAGAACTCCGGGTAGGTTTCGAAGCGCCTATCGAGGCTTCGCTGAAGGCCCTGGAGGCTTCCGAGGCCTCTCTCGAAGCGGACGCGGACTACTGACCGTGAAGATCGAGCAGGGCGCCCGGGTCTGGATTCCCCGCTTCCGCTGCCACGGGACCGTGGTGCGGAAGCGTCACGGAGGCCACGAGCTCGGCCTTCGCCTGGACCCGCCCCTGGGCATCACCGTCTGGGTTCGTCGCGATGAGCTGGCGGCGGACGGCGAAGAGGATGTCACTCCCGCTGTTCCCCCATCTCACAGGGCCGGGACAACCGCTCCGGCACACCCAGCCGCCGCGATCCGGCCCGAGCCCCCTCCGGCGCCAGCGGTCACTCCGGTTCCACCTCCGGAACAGCCCGCCGTCCCGGCGAAGAGCAGAGCGCCGGCCTCCGGAACCGCCGGTCGCGCCGGTCCGGGATTGCTGGCGGCCCAGCAGCGCCTGGACGCGATGGACTCGCAGGAGAAATCGAGGTGGCGCCGGAAAGTCGGGCGCAATGTCGTCGAGGCGCTCAAGTTCGGCATCGTACCCCGATTCGGAGTGGAGGCTCTTTCGGCTGGCCTCGATCGGGAGCGGAAGGTCTTTGAAGCAGACATCGCCCGGGCCCGGTCCTCCGGCGCCGTCCGCGTCCTCCTGGCTCCGTACGGAACCGGCAAGACCCACGCCCTCGACGTCATCGAGAGCATGGCCCTTCGAGAGGGGTTCGTCGTCGCCCGGGCCGACCTGGACGCCTTCGAATGCAAGCCCGGCCATCCGCGCCACGTCTATCGATCCCTCGCCGCGTCGGTGCGCTTGCCCGAGGGGTCAGGAGGGCGTGGCCTGGCGTGGCTCCTCGACGCGGGGTCCCGCGACAAGACGGTGCTGGACAGTCTGGCCCGGCGGCGATCCCGCTGCTGGCACGAGTTTCTCGGACCGGCCCTCTTGAACTGGCGGGCGCTTGCTGGCGACGAAGCAGCACGGGAGCATCTCTACCAGTGGATCTCCGGCGAGGACGTGGACCTGGAGCAGCTCCGGCTGCAGTGCGCCGCGGGTACGGCCCGGACCAAGCTGCTGTCGCTCGGCGGCTACACGACGCTCTCGAGCCATTTCTGCTACCAGCTCAGCGGCATCTCGGAGCTCGCCCGGCTCCTCGGCTACTCAGGGCTGACGATCCTGCTCGATGAAGCCGAGCACATGCGACTGCTCTCGAGCCGGCTGGAGAAGCTCGCCCAGGACCTGTTCCGGGGGCTCGTCTACAACGCCGTGGGACAGGAGCTGCCCGATTCCTATCTGAAGTCCTGTTACTTCGGAGGCCGCAAGAAGTTCCCCTTTCATTGGCGCCTGCCGGCACAGGTCTATTTCGTCGTCGCATGCACTCCAGTGCCGGAGGCGGAGAGTCACCTGGAGTGGTTACCCTCGCCGGACTGCGTCACAGAGCTGCCCCGAGGGCTCTCCGAGAGAGATCTGGAGACCCTCGCGCAGCGCATCGCCACGGTCTACGAATGGGCGGGCCACGGCGTCACGGCTTCCCCGGATCGGAACGGAAGCACGGACTTCCTGGCCACGCCATCGGCCTCCGGCGGAGGCACGAGGCCACTCCAACTGGAACCGGAGGCACGCCGCCGGATTGCCCAGCTTTTCTCGGAGGCCCTCGAAGCCGGATGTCTCCAGAACGTGCGACAGGTCGTGCAGACCCTTGTGGAGGGATTGGATCGACTGCACGGACTTCCCGGCTGGTCGTGGCCCCGGATCATCCGGGAGCTCGAGGTGTTCGTGGACGGCGGAATGTGATACAGTTCCTGCCCGGCGAAGCTGGCGGCCGGGTTGCCCAGAAGCGGCTGCTCGCCGGATTGGGGGCCGCCGGCACGGCCTTCTTTGGCCGATTCGGGCGACTTTCGGAGATCCAGTCCGCGTCAATCTCCGTGCTTCTGGCGGGACAGGACGCCCTGCTCTCATCGCCCACGGCGTCGGGCAAGACGGAGGCCGTGGCGGCCCCCCTGGCCAGGCGCCTCCTCGACGAGCCCGCGGAGGGACTGCGGGTCCTCTACGTCACACCGACCCGGGCGCTCGCCAACGACCTCCAGCGCCGCTTGCTCCCGCCTCTCGAGGTTCTTGGCCTCTCCCTCGGCGTGAAGACCTCCGACCACGCCGTGTCGGGTCGCTGGAAGATCCCGACGTGGGTCCTGACGACGCCGGAGAGCCTCGACTCGATGCTGGTCAGACGCGCCGAGGATCTCATCGGCGTGAGGGGCCTGGTGCTAGATGAGATCCACCTGCTCGATGGTACTCCCCGGGGCGATCAGCTCCGGATGCTGGTGGGGCGGCTCCGGCGTCTGGTCGGGACGGCGGTCCGCCGCGACGAGCGATCCGCGGATGCCGGTCTTCAGACGGTGCTGCTTTCGGCCACGTCCTCCAATCCCCAGGCCACGGTGGAAGCCTTCGCACCGGGTGCGAAGGTCATCGCAATCCCGTCCCGGCGCCGGATTGACACCCGAGGAGTCCGGTTCGGCTCGACCGGAGGGCTGCCTGCCCTCCTGAGAACCCTGCCGCTGGAGAGCGCCCGCAAGCTGCTCGTCTTCACCCGCAGCCGAGGCGAGTGCGAGGAGGCGGCAGCGGCGCTGGCCGGCCATTCGCCTTTCCACCAGAATGTCTTCGCGCATCACGGAAGCCTCTCGCGCCGTGCTCGGCTGAACGCCGAGCAAGCCTTTCACGGAGCCTCCCGGGCCGTGTTCGTGGCGACCACGACGTTGGAGATTGGGATCGACGTGGGTGACGTGGACTGGGTCGTGCAGCTCGGCGCCCCTGGATCAGTCACCTCCTTCTTGCAGCAGATAGGCCGAGGCTGCAGGCGGGACAAGGGCTTGACCCGGGTCATGGGCATCGCCAGAAGCCGTCGCGACGAGGCATTCTTCGAGGTGATCCTGACGGAGGCGAGGGCGGGCCGGCTCGAACCACCCACCCGGGTCTTCGCCGCATCGGCGATGGCGCAGCAAGCCGCGAGTTACCTCTTGCAGCGCAAGACCAGTACGGTCTCCGCCCCGGACCTCCTGCGGTTGCTGGAGGGGACGCTGCCCACGCCCTCAGGAAAGGACCTCCGGGAGGTTCTGTCCAGCCTGTGCGGACACGGCGTGTTGACTCCTGTCCGGGGCGGGCGCTATACCGCCGGACCCAAGCTCGAGCGCTGGTTCGAATCGGACCCGCGGCGACTCCACTCCAACTTCGCACGGGGCGCACAAATCGCGGCCGTGGTGGACGCCGAGACGCTGGAGCGGCTCGGGGAAGTCCAGAGCCACGCCGTGCCAGCCAGCGGAACCATGACCTTCGGCGGGCGGCGAGGCCGGCTCGTCCACGCCGAGACGGGCCGGATCTACGTGAAGCGGGACAGCTCGGCTGAGACGCAAGCCCCCTCGTATCGGTCCCCGAGAATGCCGACCTCTCTCTTTCTGGCTCAGGCCGTGCGGTCCCTCCTCGGTTTTCCGGCCAAGGTCGTTCCGGCCGTCGTCCTGGAGAAGGAGAAGGTACTGATCTTCCCCTTCCTGGGCGACGCCGGGAACCGGTTGCTGGCAGCTCACCTGCGTCGCCTGGACCACGGAATTTCCCGTGTCGATGACCTGGCGCTGATGGTCGACTCGACGCCGCCGCTGCAGCACTTGCGCCCCGATGATGCCGCGCTGGAACGGGGCGCCGCCGTTGCCTGGAAGTCCCTTGAGTCCCTCCAGGAACCTGGCGGCCACGCCGGGCTGGTTTCAGACGCGCTACGGCGCAAGCAGGTCGTGGACCGTTTGAGAGCTTCCGGTGTATTCGAAACGATCGCCCGCTTCGCCGAGGTGCGCCTGCTGGAAGACGCGGCGCGAGAGCTGCTGGAGCCCTTTCTGTAGGGAAGGCAAGTTCTCCAGTACGTTGCCAGGTCGACCCCCTGGAGGCTTCCATCTCCAGTGAGGGTCAGTATCATCCTGCAGTGTTGTTCTGAGCTGTCCACACTGATCGTCACTGGCGTCGAGCTCCAGGTGCATGACGCATTCGAGGGTTGTTGAGTCGAGGCAGGTCCGGGAAGGCCAATCTCGGTCATGCACCCGAAACCTCCGTGCTGATCGAGCTGGAGCGACGGGGCGCCGGCATTGCGTATGTGAAAACACCGGACGGCTTCGAGGTGGACTTCCTGGTACCTGAAAATCGGTGGAGCCGCGACGACGGCCTCAAAGAGCGGGTATCAATGATGGAATGGAGCGCAGGTGAATCTGTGTCACCAGCAGGCCCAGCAGGACCGCCATCGCCATGCCGTCCCTGAAGGCGAACGGATACTTCCGGAACTGGCCCCTCTCTTGACCGGCCTGGTAGCATCGGACGTCCATGGCTTGGGCCAGCTCCAGTGCCCGGGTAAAGGCGTTGATGAACAGGGGAACCAGGATGGCCATGTAGTTCCGGATCCGCTTGGCCATGGAACCGGATCGGAACTGCACCGCCCGGCAGGTCTGGGCCTTCAGGATCTTGTCCAGCTCATTGAAAAGCACCGGGATGAACCGCAGGGCGATGGTCAGCATCATGGCGAAGTCCTGGGACGGAAATCCGAACCGTGAGAGGGGCTTCAGCAATCGTTCGATGGCGAAGGTCAGTTCGATGGCCGACGTGGAGAGCGTCAGCAGGGAAGTGAAGTTCACCAGCAGGATCAGCCTGGTGGAGAAGTGGCAGGCATTCCGGATACCCTCCTCGGTGATGGAGAAGATTCCGTACTTGACCAGAGGTGTTCCGGGAGTGAAGAAGACGTGGAGCACCACGGTGAACATGATGAGGAACAATAGGGGCCGCGTCGCCTTCAGGAAGAACCCGAAGTCGAGCCAGGCCAGCTTGAAAGCCACCACCCAGAAGGCCAGGAACAGCAGATAAGCCTCGGCGGAGGTGAACACGAAGAGCCCCGCCATCAAGCAGAAAGTCAGGATCAGCTTCAGGAAGGGATTGAGGCGGTGGATGGGTGAGTCGAGCGGGATGTATTGCCCGATCACCATCCTGGCAGCGGAGGGCAGCATGGGACCTCACGAGGATAGCACGCAGAGCCGGTGGGCGGAGGTGTCCGCCGACTGAGCTCTGTTGCCTGCATGCTAGACTGCCCCTCGTGTCGACCAAGTTCATCTTCGTCACCGGTGGCGTCATTTCCTCCCTTGGAAAGGGGATCTTCGCCGCCTCCCTGGGAAACCTCCTGAAGGGCAGCGGGCTGCGGGTTTCGATCATGAAGCTCGACCCCTACATCAACATCGACGCTGGCACCATGTCCCCCTTCCAGCACGGCGAGGTGTTCGTCACCGACGATGGCGGCGAGACGGACATGGACATCGGCCACTACGAGCGCTTTCTGGATCAGAGCCTCTCCAGGGCCAACAACGTGACGGCGGGTCAGATCTACTGGACCGTCCTGAGCCGGGAGAGGCGAGGGGATTACCTGGGCAGTACGGTACAGGTCATCCCTCACGTGACGAACCAGATCAAGCACTCGGTTCAGCTCGTGTCCACCCAGAAGGAGGTCGACGTCGTCGTGGCGGAGGTCGGCGGCACCGTGGGCGACATCGAGTCACTACCATTCCTGGAGGGCATCCGGCAGCTGGCCATCCAGGAAGGCCGGGACAACTCCATGTTCATTCACTTGACCCTGATGCCCTACGTCGAGGCCTCCGGGGAAGTGAAAACCAAGCCGACGCAGCACTCCGTCAAAGAGCTGCTCAGCCTGGGCATCCAGCCCGACATGATTGTCTGCCGGACCGGCCGGCCCCTCTCCGTCGATATCCGGCAGAAGATCGCCATGTTCTGCAACGTGCCGCCGGAGTACGTCATCGAAGGCCGGACCCGGAAGTTCCTCTACGAGGTCCCTCTGGCTCTGGAGAAGGAAGGGGTCGTGGAGCTCGTGGCTCGGCGGCTTCACTTGAAGCTCGGAGAGAGGCAGCCCTCCAACCTGACCTCCGTGGTCGAGCGGCTGAGAGAGCCGAAGAAGGGCGCCATTTCCATCGCCATCATCGGCAAGTACGTCAAGCAGCACGACGCCTACATCAGCGTCCATGAAGCGATCACCCACGGCGGAATCGCCAACGACGTGAAGGTCGACATCCAGTACATCAACTCCGAGGACATCGATAGCCACCTGGACTTGACCAGCTTCGACGGTGTCATCGTGCCAGGCGGATTTGGAGAGAGGGGTATCGAAGGGAAGATCAAGGCCATCCGGAGCATCCGGGAAGAGGGCGTCCCCTTCCTCGGAATCTGCCTCGGCATGCAGTGCGCCGTCATAGAATTCGCCAGGAGCCGATGCGGCCTCGACGGAGCCAACTCCACCGAGTTCGATGGCGACACGGTCCATCCGGTCATCGACATCCTGCCTGACCAGAAGCAGATCGATGACAAGGGTGGCACGATGCGACTCGGCGTCTACCCGGCCAAGGTCTCGGAGGAGACCCGGGCCCGCCGGGTCTATGGCGCGGAGTTGATCTACGAGCGCCATCGCCACCGCTACGAATTCAACCCCCGGTTCAGGGAGAACCTGGAAGAGGCCGGTCTCTCAGTTAGCGGTATCAGTCCTGATGAGAGGTACGTCGAGATCGTCGAGGTTCCGGATCATCCTTGGTTCGTCGGGGTCCAGTTCCACCCCGAGCTCCTGTCTCGCCCCATGCGGCCCCATCCCCTGTTCCAGTCTTTCGTCGGTGCCTGCCTCGACTACCGGGCACGGCGAACCGAGGAAAGGGAAGATGTCCAGGCTGCCGCGGCCGAGCCTACCCGGCCCTGAAACCTCGAAGCCAGAAGGCTGCCTGCGATTCGCCTCATGCCCATGTCCCCACTGGATTCAGAAGAGCAACTGAGCCTGGCTCGTTCCGTTCTGTCCATCGAATCCCGGACCATCCAGGCCGTGTCGGAGAGCCTGGGCGAGGACTTTCTCCGGGCTGCCGATCTGCTGTTCCAGTGCAAGGGCCGGGTCGTCGTGACGGGCATGGGCAAGTCGGGCATCATCGGCCGGAAGATCGCCGCCACCCTGGCCAGCACGGGAACCCCGTCGCTCCATCTCCACCCTGCCGAGGCGGCCCACGGCGACCTGGGCATGCTCCGCGGCGACGATGTGGTTCTCGCCCTGTCTGCCACGGGAGAGACGGAGGAGATCCTTCGCCTCCTCCCATTTCTGCGACTCCTGGCAGTGCCCCTGGTAGCCCTGGTTACTCGTCCCGAGTCGACTCTGGCTCGCCGCGCCGACCTGACCCTCGTGGTCCCTCTGGAGTCCGAGGGCTGTCCCCTCGATCTGGCCCCCATGGCCAGCACCACCGGAACCCTCGCCCTGGGTGACGCCCTGTCGGCTGTCCTCATGAAACGGCGGGCCTTCAAGCCGGAGGACTTCGCTCTCTATCACCCCCAGGGAAGCCTGGGTCGAAGGCTGCTGACCACGGTCCGGGATCTGATGATATCGGGGCACCATCTGCCCACCGCTTCTCGCGAAACCCCCATGCGCGACGTGCTCCACCTCATGGTCTCCACCAACCTCGGCGCCGTGATGTGCGTCGAGACCGATGGCGGCCTGGCCGGCATCCTGACCGACGGCGATCTGAAGCGACTCATCGAGGCGCGGCAAGACTTCTTCGACCTGCCTCTGGAGGAGGGGATGACCGTCGGGCCAAAGACCATCGGCGCCGACGCCCTGGCCGAAACGGCCCTCCGGAAGATGGAGGAGAATCCTCGACAGCAGATCACCGTGCTGCCTGTGGTTGGCGACAAAGGTGAAGTACTGGGTCTGATCCGGATGCATGACATCCTGAAGGCGAAGATCAGGTGATCCCTCGTCCTG
>JAJFLN010000825.1 GCA_021772705.1 Candidatus Cloacimonadota bacterium
AGGTCAGCGGGCCGAGGCGGCGGGGAGCGGTGGGGGGTGGGATTCGGCGCGGTAGGAGCTGCGGACCAGGGGCCCCGATTCGCAGTGGTCGAATCCCATGGCCAAGGCGGCCCGGCGGTAGTCCTGGAACTCCTCGGGTCTCACATAGCGATCGATGGGGATGTGCCTGGTGCTGGGCCGCAAGTACTGACCGATGGTGATGATGCGGCAGCCCGTCGCGGCGATGTCCTGCAGCGTCGACAGGACCTCCTGACGGACCTCGCCTAGGCCGAGCATGATGCCGCTCTTGGTCCAGGCCCCGGCCCTGGATGCCCGGCGCAGGAGATCGAGGGTCCGGGTGTACCTCGCCTGAGGCCGGACGAGTGAGTAGAGTCGAGGGACCGTTTCAGTATTGTGATTCAAGACGTCCGGTCCGGCGTCCAGGATGGTCTGCAGCGCTGCCGGGTCGCCCTGGAAATCGGGTATCAGGACTTCGACGCGGCAGCCGGGCCGGCTGCTGCGTATCCGGTCGATCGTGTCGGCGAAGATGGCCGCGCCGCCATCGACCAGCTCATCCCGGTTGACGCTGGTGATGACCGCATACTCCAGGTCCATCCTCCGCACGGCCTCGGCGACGCGCCTCGGTTCGTCGAGATCCAGCTCCTCGGGCCGGCCGGTCTTGACGGCGCAGAATCCGCAGGACCGGGTACAGACGTTGCCGAGGATCATGAAGGTGGCCGTCCCCCGGCCCCAGCACTCACCCTGATTGGGACAGGCGGCGCTTTGACAGACCGTGTGCAGGTCCAGGCCGGCCACGGCCCGGTCGACTTCCTGGAACACCTCTCCCCCAGGGGCGGTGACCCGAAGCCAGGGAGGGCGTGTCCCGGTGGTCACCCTCACTCGAGTTCGCCGATGTCCATCGTCTCCAGATGCTTCGTGACGGCCGACAGGAATTGTCCGGCGAGCATCCCGTCGACGAGGCGATGGTCGTAACCCATGCTGAGGTACATCATGTCCCGGATGCCAATCATGTCGTCGATGACGACGGGGCGCTTCTTGATGACACCGACCCCGATGATGGCCACCTGAGGCTGGTTGATGATCGGCGTACCGGTGAGGCTGCCGGCGCTGCCCAAGTTGGTGATGGTGAAGGTGCCTCCCGCCACGTCGTCGGGGGCGAGCTTCCGGGTCCTGGCCCGGGTGACCAGGTCATTGACGGTCCGGGCGATGCCCACCAGGTTCATCGTGTCGGCGCTCTTGATCACAGGTACGATGAGGCCGCCGTCGGCGAGGGCGACGGCGATGCCGATGTTGATCCTCTTCCGGAGAATCATGTTCGTGCCGTCGACGCTGGCGTTGACCCTGGGAAACTCCCGGAGGGCGCGGGCCGCGGCGGCGACGAAGAAGGTCGTGTAGGTGATCTTGTAGCCCTCTCGCGCAGCGAAGGCGTTCTTGATTCTCTCCCGGGCCCTGACGATGCGGGACATGTCGACCTCGTGAAGGCTGTTGACGTGGGGAGACGTGTGAACGCTGCGGACCATGTGGTCGGCGATTGCCCGGCGCATGCTGTCCATGGGGACGACTTCAGTGTCCGGTCCCGCCGGGATGGGAGGTGCCGGTGCCGGCGCTGCCGAGGAGGCAGGGGCTGCCGGGGTGGTAACGCCGCTCTTGCGGGCCTCCACAAAGGCCAGAATGTCCCGCTTCTGGACTCGTCCGCCACTGCCGCTCCCGTCAATGGAGGAGAGCTCCTGGGGCGTAACACCTTCGACCCGGGCGATGTTGAGGACCAGCGGGGAGTAGAATCCGCTCCGATCCGCAGAGCTGGAACCCGCTGCCTGTGCCGGGGCGGCCGGAGCCGCTGGCGCTGTCGCCGCTGGTGGGGCAGCCGGCGCCGCTGGTGGGGAAGCCGGAGCCTCCGGTGCCGGCGCTGGGGCGGCCTGGGCTGGTTCGGGAGCAGCCGCTGCCGGCTCTGGATCCGGGGCTGGTGCTGGCGGGCTGTCTGCACTGGCACCGTCGCCGCCGATCTTGGCCAGGACGGTTCCGATGCTGACCTTCTCCCCTTCGGGAATCAGGATCTCACTGATGACGCCTGCTGCGGGAGCAGGGATCTCGGCGTCGACCTTGTCGGTGCTGATCGAGAGAACGGTCTGGTCCTTCTCGATAGAGTCACCAACCTGCACGTACCACTTGGTGACGGTTCCTTCGGCAACGCTCTCCCCCATCTGGGGCATGACTAGATCTGTGGGCATAGGATGGGTCTCCGGTTTGGTTTCACAGGGGGATTGTGAATCTGGCGCGAATGGTATCACGGCGTTCGGGTTCATGCCGAGGTCCCAGCTTCCGGGAGGGACCCGGGCTCTTGGTAAGAGGGTCAACGCAGGGGGGGAAGTTCGGTCTGTAGCAAATAGCGGGCGGCGCCCAGGATCGGGGCCCGGGAGTCCAGGGCGATTCGGACGGGGATGGATTCCAGGAGTGGCTGAAATCGACCCTTCCCGAGGAAGGAGGGCAGGAAGTGCTTCTCCAGGGCAGGCCGAATCTTCGGGGGGATTCCGCCGCCGAGATAGAGGCCGCCGAAGGGCAGGCAGCTGAGGGCAATGTTACCTGCCTTGGCGCCGAGGATGGAGCAATAGAGCTGCAAGGTCTCGGCGCAGATCCGGTCCTTGCCCTCCAGGCCTTCACGGGAGATCACGGCGTTGGGATCGTCACCGGCGAGTCTGGCGGCCAGCTCGACGGAGGGTGGTTCGTTTCGGAACTCTCGCAGGAACTGGTGAATCCTGGCCAGGCCATCGCCAGCCAGGACTCTCTCGTAGCTGACGTGGCCGGGCTGGAGTTTCCACAGCCAGCGGAGCAACTCGTCCTGGAGGGCATCTCTGGGAGCAAAGTCGACATGTCCGCCTTCGGAGGGGATGGGGTGATGTCGGTTTCCGTCCCAGTAGAGCATGGACTGGCCTAGGCCCGTTCCTGGAGCGACGACGGCGACGTGTCCCGGCCGCCGCTGGCCCTGCTGCAGGCAGGCGAAGTCAGCCGGTTTGAGCTGGAGCATTCCAAGAGCCGCGGCCGACAGGTCGTTGATGAGGAGGACTCTTGGCACGTTGGTGGCGGCGGCCAGGCTCATCTCGGAGAGAGTGTCCCAGGGCAGATTGGTGGTCTCAGCAGTGCCGTCGATGACGGGCCCGGCGACACCGAAGCAGGCGCCCCGGATCGGGACATCGGTCCTGCCTCGCAGAAACCTGGTAAGGATCTCCTCCAGAGACCGGAATTCTTCGCTGGGGTAACGCTCCTCGTGGACGGTCTGCAGCTCGCCGCCGTCGGTCTCGAAGAGGGCGAGCAATGTCTTGGTTCCACCGATATCGCCAGTCAGGATCATGGGTACCTCACGCCGGATCGAGTCGAGAAGAGCAGCCCGGGACTCAGGGCGTGTTCATCTGGGCCGCGACGATCTCCTCCAGGATTGCTTCGAATTCCTTTTGATCTGCCTTGTACTGGTCACGGCGCGCCATGGCTTGCCGCACGTCCTCGGAGGTGATCAGTTCATTGCCATGAACAGGGGGAGATCCTTCAGAGAGAGCTTCAGGATCGTTCTTCGGAAGGCCGATCCGCATGCCGTTGGTGAGGCCGCCACCGACCTTCCCTGGGTAGATCTGGAGGAAGGGCTCCCCGAGCATTCCCGATGCCATGATCTTGGACTGGGTGTCGGGTCCGAAGAGGGGCATCATGGTTCCGACCATTCCCGGGTAGAGGCTGCACTCGAGCTTGACGCCCGTGACGATCTCGTTCCAGGTGTAGAGCTTGCGCTTCAGTTCCTGGAGCCGTGCGAGCTGGGCAGGGGTTCCCGTGATCCCTTCTAGTGATTCCCGGCCTATCTCGCTGGGGCGCATCACCTCGGCGGCGAAGAAGCTGACCTGATCGATGCGGCCGACGGCCCGGCGATAGATGTTGAGTACGTTGCCGTCGGTGAGGGCCTCGTTGACCGTGGTTCCATCCATGTAGATGACGACCTTGATCTGTTCCCCCGAGAGGACGCCCTTGACTGCGTCGACGTAGAGGCTGATAGCCATGATCACGATGGCGACGGTGAGGACGAAGATACCGTCCTTGATCTTTGTCGGGATGATCGTCTTCTGCATGGTGAAGAGGAGTCCTTTCGGAGTGGCTCAGGCGAAGAAGAGGGAGAGGAAGATCTTGAATATCCGGGTCAGGAAAAAGTCACTGATGAGGATCAGGATCATGGAGTGGACCACGGTGTTGCGGGTGGCCTGACCGACTCCAACGTTTCCGCCCTGGGCGTTGATGCCGTGGAGGCAGCCCATGATGGCGATCAGGCCGCCCCAGACGAAGCACTTGCTGGTGGCCATCAGGATGTCTTTCAGATAGACCGTGTCGGCGCAGGTGTGGAGGTAGACGACGGCGGTCATGTCGAGCTTCCAGATGCAGTAGAGGAATCCTCCAAAGATGCCAGCCAGGTCTGACAGAATGGACAGCAAGGGCAAGCCGATGGAGAGTGCCACCGCTCTGGGGGTGACCAGGAAGACGATGGGGTCGATGGCCAGGGCCCGGAGAGCGTGGACCTGACGGGTGACAGTCATGGAGCTGATCTGGGCTGCGATTCCTGCGCCGGATCGGCCAGCCACGATGAGGGCCGTCAGGACTGGGCCGAGCTCGAGGAGCATGGACTTGGTGACGATCCGGGGAATGAAGGATGTGGCTTCCGCCATGTCGATGTCGATGAAGGCATCACCGGACTGCATCGCCAGGACGGCGCCGGTGAAGAAGCAGGTGATCATCACGATGTACCAGGCGTCGACAGCCATCTCCTCGAGATGGAGCCAGAATTGATCCTTGTCGGATCGGAAGGTCCGGCCTAGAGCCGTGAGGCCGAGGCGGACGAATCCGCCGCAGTTCTTGATGAATTCGAGCATCGGTGGGCGATCAGATTACAGGGTCGCCGGGGGTGGACTCCAGCGTGGAGTGGGGGACGGGGTGCATGTCACCCAGGGGGTCCCCTCCTCCGTTCGCCCCACTATGGATGCCCGCATCCAGGACGACTGAATGGCCGAGTTTTCCCGATCCGTTCGTCCTGAGCCTGTCGAAGCATGTCCTGAGCTACGCCGAAGGG
>JAJFLN010000826.1 GCA_021772705.1 Candidatus Cloacimonadota bacterium
TCCAGTCGTGTGTCCCCTTATCTCCGAACGGATGACGGCTGCGCCCCCCGACATCGCAAGCTAGGCGATCCGGCGGAAAACCACGTATCCTTTGTCCCCTGTGGATGACGCAAGGAAGACGGGGGAAACGCACCTCTGGGACTGGCAGCCCGATGGCGCGCCTGTCCCTCTGCTCCTGTTCCTGGTACTGGTGCTGGCGGCGGTCCTGCGGATCTCGCATCTCGGTTCTCAGGGCCTTTCCCACGACGAACTCTGTACCGTCGCCGAGTCCGCCATGTCGCCGGCCCAGGTGCTGGCCCATCTCGAGACAGATCGCCATCCGCCCCTCTATCTGCTGATGATCCACTTGACGGTGACGCCAGCGACCTCCGAGTTTGCTGTCAGACTTCCTTCAGCCATCGCTGGCGTTGCCACCTGTGCCGTCCTCTACGCTGTGGCTGCCTGGCTTGTCACGCCCACATACGGCCTCTTGGTCAGCCTGCTCGTGGCGGTGAGTCCCTTTCATGTCTGGGCCTCGCAACAGGCCCGGAGCTACTCCCTCTTCGGCCTCGAGGTTGCCCTGAGCCTGCTGGCGGCAGTGATGCTCGTCCGGCATCTCCGGTCTCCCGCGGGGTGGGTCCTCTATGGCACCGGGGCCCTGCTCCAGATCTACACGTTCTACTACGGGTTCTTCATCGTGGGTGCTCTCGGGTCTTACCTGGCCCTGCTGGCACTGCGTCGCTGGAGGGGCCTCGGACCGTGGCTGGTGGTCCACCTGCTGATCGCCTTGCTCTACCTTCCCTGGGTACCTTCACTCATGCATCAGATGGGAAACCGGTCCAACCGGCTCCTTCAGGAGAGGGCCTCGACGACGGCCACCAGGTTGGCTGAAGCCCTGCAGGTGGCGACAACCTCGATGGACCCGAGCTGGACCCTGCAGTTACATGAGGAGACCCGCTGGGTGCCGGTTGTACCGGGACTGACGGCGGTGACCCTGGGAATACTGCTGGCCGGGACGTTCTGGTTCTGGAGAGTCAAGATGAGGGCAGGTGACGGCTGGGGACTGATCCCCTGGACCTGGGGTGTGGGATTCGCCCTGGCTGTCATCGGCTCCGTGGTTTCCAGCCCGGACCTGGTCGCTTGGCGGTATGTGCTGGCCTTCGGCCTGCTCGGTCAGTTTCTGCTGGCCGGCGCCATCATGCTGCCGAACCGCGTCTGGGTGGCCGCCCTGCTGCTGATCGGGTTGCTGCGGTGGGAACTGCAGCTCATCCAGAGTCTCCACCGGACGCCTCGAGACGAGTATCGGGAGGCGGCGGCCCACTTCCTGCTGCATCGTCGCGAAGGCGATGTGATTCTATTCTCCCGGCCGAGCCACAAGTGGATTGGACGATTCTACTTCCGGGAGACGCCGGGACAGCTGGCGCCAGCTATGGGTCGAGGCGATGGCAACGCCGAGACGGACGTCAACGATGTCTTCTTTCCACTGCAGCAGGGACACTTGAATTCCCTGAGGTTGCCGGAGGACGACGGTTCCCGGATCTGGGTGCTCTACAACTTCGACCAGAGCCGAAGTCAGACAGAAGCGGACCAGGACCTGATGGCAAGGCACCTGGCCTCGAAGGGGTTCGAACTGGGGGATCGGCGCGAGATGGCGGGGATCGTCCTGGAGGTCCACCGGCGACGCTCGGGCCCTACCGGACCCGCCATTGCTCCTCCTCCACTCCGGCCTGATGATTTGCCAGACGGGCCAGAGCAAACAGGAAGTCAGACATCCGATTCAGGTACAGGATCAGATGAGGAGCGACAGGTTCCGCGGCGCTGAGAGTCAGGACGGCTCTTTCGGCGCGCCGGCAGACGGTCCGGGCCAGGTGTAGATGGGCTGCCACGGGAGTCCCGCCGGGGAGGACGAAGAACCGCATGGGGGGCATGGCTTCGAAGGCCTCGTCAATCCCGTCTTCCATCCACTTCTCTGAACCCTTGGCGAGGCGGGCCGAATCGGGAAGGGACGTCTCGTGTCCGGCGGCGGCGGCCAGTTCGGCGCCGAGGTGAAACAGCTCGGTCTGGAGCCGCTCGAGGGTGGTCTCCAGGTCCGGGTCATCGTTGATCGAACGGGCAATGCCGAGGACACTGTTCAGCTCATCGGTGCAGCCGTAGGCGACGACCCTTGGATGGTCCTTCGAGACCCGTCCTCCGCCGAAGAGTCCCGTCTCTCCCTTGTCGCCTGTTCGTGTGTAGATTTTCATGCCATCACGGGGAAAGGTCCCGGCCCCAGTCTACAGCCTGAGGTCGCTCAGGAGCAGGACGATGCCGCCCCGTGACTGGACCTTGGTCACCTCGAGACGGACGATCTGAATCGTGACGGGGAATGCCTCGATCTTCTTCAAGAAGTCGATCAATTCCTTCAGGTAGAGTCCGCCGAGGCGGACCTCCACCGTGTTGGGCTCGCTTCCGGAGCCGTCGGCAACTTTCCTGATCAGGGGACGGACACCGAGCTCCCGGCCCACCTGTTCCACTCGGCTCTCGATGGATCGGTTTTCCCCTCCCGGGCCGATGAGGGCGTCGATCTCGCCCTGCCGCTGCCCCAGGTTCTTCAACTGTGAGATCTGTCGTTCCTTGAGGGCGATGTCGTTTTCCAGGGCCTGGAGCCTCTCCGAGTTGGGTCCCACGATGAGGGAGAAGTAGACCCAGATGGCCAGCAGTACGCCGGCAGCGACGCCGGTGTGTTTGTGGCTCCAATCGAGCTTGTATCGTGACAGATCGATTTGCATCTTCGGGCCTCAGGAAGCGACCTTGAATTGGACCTGGAACTGGACCCGGGTCGGGTTGCTCGGTGATGGGCCGGACTCGGTCTTCCGGACTCCGGCGAAGACCTGAGATGCCTTGATGGCCTCCACGATCTTGTCTGCGTCAGTGTTGCTGCCGGTCTCGCACTTCAGGGTGACCAGACCGCTCTCGATGTTGAACACCAGGATCGTCAGGTTCATCTGACGAGGCACCCGGAGGCTGATCTCGTTCAGGATTCCGAGGTTGCTCACCTTGCCCCGCTGCAGGATCCTCAGGCGGCGAGTGCTCTCCCGGCTGGCCGCTTCCAGCGCTTCCAGCGTCAAGGTCTTACGCCCCCTGGCGGCGAAGCTCTTGTTTATGGCCGAGAGTTCCTTCTGGATCTGGACATCCAGCGTCTCGATCTGGGAGGACAGCCGGCGGATCTGTCCGACCTGGATCAGAACGAATGCCAGACAGAGGACCAGGATCGCCGTGACGGCGGAAGATATCTTCTTACGCTGATACTTCCAGAAGGATCGCTCCTCCTTGAGGAAGTCAGCCGAAATCTCGCTCTTCCGGTCGCCCAGAAGACTGACGGCGTCCTGGCCGTGGAGAGCCATCCCGTAGGCGCTGGCGTAGCGGGAGAAGTCGCTGGCGACGGGCCCCGGGAGCCCTCCTGAGGAGGACTGGGGCGTGACCACCTCCACCTGGAGGCCGGAGGCGATGCTCTCCCGGACGTAGGGAGCCCGGGCGGTTCCTCCCGTCAGGACCACCTTTTGAACCGGCGCTGCTCCACCGGCCTGATAGCTGATGAAGCTGAAGCGGATGTCGTTGATGATTCGATCCAGCACGGGTTGCAGGATCTCCCTTGTATCCCGGTCGCCTTCCGATGCCAGGGCGGCGACCATGGCAGCCTCGGCGTTGGATCGCGAGAGCTGCTGCTTGTCCTGCAGCGCTTGGGTGAGCATCTTGCCGCCGATCCGGTCCAAACAACGGGAGAAGACGAGCTTCCCGTCTCTCAGGATCTCGATGCAGGTCTTGGAATGCCCCAGATCGAGAATTGCAACGGTTCCGCCGGGGATGGACTTCTGATCCAGGAGTGCGTTGATCAGCCCGTAGCTGTCGACCTGGTGGAACGTATCGGCCCGTCCCGTGGCCTCATAGAGGGGCGAGAGTGTGGCGAAGTCCGCCGCGCTGATAGCAAAAACCAGCACCTCCGTGTCGGAGGCATGGGTGGTGTCGCTGACGTAGTGGGCGATGTAGCCCTCGTCGGCCGAGAAGGGAAGCTGGTTCTCAGCTTCGAAGGGCACAGTCTGGGCCACCTGGACCGGGTCCTTGAAGGGGAGGGTCAGGTTCCGGGTCACCACCAGCCGGCGATCCACGGACAGGACCATCAGATCGAAGGAGCCCCGGGTCGCTTCGGCGACGATGGCGATCCGGTCCTCGTCGCCGACGGCGTGATGATTCGCAGCAGTCACCTGGGTCTTCATCATGCCGACGTCCATAAGGACCGTCTTGACCTCGTGGGTGCCGATATCGACGCCGAGTATCCTCATGACTCCTTCCAGTAGATGGTCCGGATGACACCTCTCTGGTCCCGGGTCACCACCGTCTGAATGCGGGCTTCATAGGAACCGAGCTTGGCCTTCACGTCGAAGCGGATGGTGTTGCTGTTGGTCGTCAAGAACCGTCCAGCCTTGGCCAATGCCGTGCTGTCGTGGGTGCTGATGACGGCCTGAAGAGCCCCGGGGTTCTGGATGGGCCGCTGGGTGATGATCTCGTTGATGATGGCTTGCCTGTTCTGGCTCTCGTAAATTCCCGGCACCGCTGCCAGGACTTCCACGGGAGCGCTGTTCGCGTTGACCGTGACCGTCTGTCCGAAGACGGTCAAAAAGTCGGATATGGGAAGAGATCCCGGATACTGATCGGTCTTCGGGACTCCATTCATGATTGATCGATCCATGTGCCGCAGGAGCATCAATTCGTCCAGTGATTCCATTGGTCCATTTCGCGCCTTGTACTTCGGCTCCTTGCTCGAATACCAGCTTGATTCGGCACCTTCGGGGCGGGAAGAGTTGTCTGGGTCTACCCAGTCGAGGATGGCGTTCGTCAGCTGCATGCTGATGTCGTCGGCGGCGCGGGTGTCTGAGAATATCAACTTCTTCCGCTTGCGCACATTGGCGATTCGCAGCAGGTTGAGCAGGAAGTTCGGAGCCTGCAAGGCGGCGTTGACGTTCAACCGGGCCGTCTCATCCCGAATGGCCACGGAGACCATCCCTCCCTCCAGGGGGATTCCACCCTCCTCGCTGCCGTGGAGCATCAGGTAGACCTCTTCGATGGGATTCAGCTCCACGCCTCGTTCGAACTGCTTGTTCTTGTACGAGGGATCCGGGATGTAGGTGTAGTTCTGGTTGTTGAACTGAGGATCGAGCTTGATCAGGGTCAGGCCCAGATTCAGTCCGGCCCGGGCCAGCTGCAGAGCCCGAAATCGATCCACGTCCTTGCGGGAGATCCTCAGCTGGGAGGCGACCATGTCGTGGAAGCTGTAGGCCAGGGTGGACAGGAGGACGATGATCGCCAGAACGATGAGCAGGGCGATTCCGGATCGGCGTTGACCCGAACCCCTGCGTCGCTGTTTCAAAACGGATCGGTACATGTTCTCAGTGGCCCGCTCAGGGATTGTTCGGTGCGATGGGGTTGACCGTGGCGCCAACAACGGAGGGCCGCTCCGGTGGTCCCGGTGGTGGCGGTGATTGCTGCCCTGGCTGACCCTGGGTAGGGGGGGGCGTACCGGCGAATGGGTTGGCCCCGTTGGCCCGGAAGGGTTCGGCCTCCTGGGCGATGGCCACGGTGATCAGATCCTCCACGCCTCGTTCCTCGCTCTTGATGGTGTACTTGATCCGTATTTGCTTGGGCAGTTTTCGCTTCAGGCTGTAGTCCCAGGCGGACGACCAGCTCTTGCCATCGTGGTACTGGAACTTCCACTTCTGGAGCTCCGGGAACTCCTTCTTCGCCACGTTCTTCTTCGTCGACCGGTCGGTGAGGAAGAAGTAGGGGTCCTGCTTGATGAAGTGGCCCCCGGCGGGAGACTTGTCGAATGTAACCCAACGGAGTTCGCTGATCCTGACGGTCTCGGAAGTGGTGGAGGGGAAGGGCGCCGACAGGGTGGTGAACGAGAGCTTGGTGGCCGTTCCCTTGAAGTTGGCTTTCGAGTTGCCGAACTGGGGGTAAGGGCTGACTCCCTCGACTGACCGGATGAAGGCTCGCCGAAAGGAGATGACCTTGAAGAAGATCTCGAACCTCCCCATGACGGAGTTCATGGATCGGCTGGCTGTGATGTAGGTCCCCCAGGTGACCAGGAGCAGGACCGACAGCAAGGCAGAGCTGATCAGGAGCTCCAGGATCGTGAAGCCCATGCGGCGATGTCTTCGACCAGTCCTCATGGCTCGGTTCTCACTGGTGCAGTCCTCGTGGCTCCGGTTCTCTCACGTAGCTGATGACCTCTATCTCTCTCTTGGGTACCTGACTCCAGCTGACCACTACCTGTAGTCGCTTCAGGCCCGGGACTGTTTCGATGAAGGGTTGCAGGGAGACCTTCTCGACTCGATAGCGCCACCTGTAGTGGGGCGCCTTCTCGAACCTGCCGTCCTTGTAGTCGCCAATCCGGACCGGGTTCTTGCCGTTCACCAGCTCGGTGAACTTCTCCTGGGCCAGGAAGCCGGCGACCAGGGTGTCCCGGGCGACCCGGTAGATCTTCACGGAGTGGTAGATGTTGGTGATCAGGATGACCAGGCTGGACCCGAGGATGGCCACGGCGATCATGATCTCCAGGAGGGTGAACCCCCCGGTGCCGGACCGGCGTCGAGGGATCACACCGCCACCTTGTTCATCTCGTAGATCGGCAGCAGCACTGCCAGGACGATGAAGCCCACCGTGAGACCCATGCACATGATGATCACCGGCTCCAGCAGGGAGGTCAGCATGGCAATGGTGTTCTCCACCTCCCGGTCGTAGTCGTCAGCCAGCTTCATCAGCATGTTCTCGAGCTGGCCACTCTTCTGTCCGGCGCTGATCATATCGATGACCATGGGGGGGAAGAGGCCGGACTGGCGCAGGGGCGTGGCCAGGTTGGCCCCCTGGCTCACTTCCTTGCGAGTCTTGTCCAGGGACTCGGCGATCACCAGGTTGCCCACCACGTTCCGGACGATGTCCATGGCCTGCAGGATCGGTACGCCGCTCTTGAGCAGGATACCGAGGGTACGGACGAACCGGCTGATGGCCACCTTGCGGAACAGGTCGCCGAAGACGGGCATGCGGAGCTTGATGCCGTCGAAGCGATAGGCCCCGGTCTCTGTGCTGGCCCACTTTTGAAACCCGGCATAGATTCCAGCCAGGACGGCCAGGACTCCCCACCAGTAGGCGACCATGAAGTCCGAAGTTCCCAGCAGGAGCCGGGTCGGCCAGGGGAGTTGCTTGTTACTCTGTACGAACAACACCGTCAGCTGAGGAATGATGTAGATCAGCAGGAAGGCAACGATGGCGAATCCCACCATGGTCATCAGAACGGGATAGGCCAGGGCCGTAACGATCTTGTTCTTCAGCGCCTCCTTCTTGTCCAGGTAGTCCGCAAGCTGGTTGAGGATGTCCTCCAGTTTTCCCGACTTCTCTCCGGCCTTGAGCATGCTGATGAACATGGCGCTGAAGAGCTCCGGGAACTGGGCCAAGGCCTCCGACAGGGGAGAACCCTCCCGGACCTTTTCCCGGATCTGGACCACGATCTCCCGCATCAGTAGATGTTCCACCTGCTCGCTGATGGAACCCAGGGCCTCCACCACCGGGAACCCGGCGCTGGTCATGGTGGCCAGGTTCCGGGTGAAGACCGAGATCTCCTGAGCCTTGATCCGATCGAAGAGCCCCCCCGATGGAGTCTGCTGCTTGCCCACCTCGATCTTCGTGGGGAAGAGTTCCATCGACCGGAGCTTCCTCACGGCATCGTTGCGGGAGTCAGCGTCGATCACTCCCGACACGGAGTTTTTTCCCTTGTCGAGGGCTACGTACTGATAGACGGGCATCGGATCGGCTGCCGGGTCCCTGTGGGACCCTACTTGATCGTGTACTTGAGGGTGACGGGTCTCATGTTTCGCAGGACCGTGACTTCCACGTTGGTGCTGTTCTTGAAGATGTTGTACAGCTGGAACGCATTCTGGACGTTGTTGATCTTCTGGCCGTTCACGAACTTCAACACGTCGCCGTTCTGGGCGCCTACCTGGTCCAGGAACGATCCGGGCCGGATGTTGGTCAGCAGGAAACCGCTGGGCTGGCCGTTCTCATAGTAAGGCTGGATCCGGACCGTCGATAGCAAGCCGGCCAGGTCCTGAAGATGCTTGTTCACGTCTCCCCGTGGGATTTTCCGGGTCTCGATGCTCTCGGGCACCGGGACCTCGCCCTGTGCGTTGTAGACCCTGGGCGCCTGAGGCGCCGGAGCCGGCTGGCCCGGGATCCCGGCTGACGCCACCTGGTTGATTCCCTTCCCCCAGGAATCGAAGCTCACCTTCAGGCGTGCCGACTGGTTCTTGAACCGCACGACCGCCTCGTTGCGCGCCACTTCCAGAACCTCTGCTTCCTTCCAGACTTCCCCCTGGAAGACGGCCTCCGTTTCGCTGCCATTCTGGAGAAAGGCGATGGAGTCCCTTCCCGCCACCATCGTTCCGAGCAGGGTGAAGGGCAACTTGACCGGCTTGGGCTGGACCACCGGCGGGGGGGGGGCGGGCTTCGGAGGGGGCGGCGGCGGAGGTGGTGGAGGAGGCGGCGGCCGCTCTGCCGACAGGCCGAGCAGGTTTGCGTCCAGGATGGTCTGTGCGTCAACGGGCAGCTCGACTCGCTTTGGGAATGACGGCGTCGACAGGCCAGCGTTTTGGGCCGAGGCCTTGCCGCCGGTGCTCTCGACGAGGGTGACGCCGCAGGCCAGGATGCCGACGAGCAGGAAGATCCGCCACGAAAGCCGCCGGGGCT
>JAJFLN010000827.1 GCA_021772705.1 Candidatus Cloacimonadota bacterium
TCCATAGTAGGACGAACGGATCGGGAAAACTCGGCCATTCAGTCGTCCTGGATGCGGGCATCCATAGTGGGGCGAACGGCATCAAGAAAGTATCCATTGGGAACAGTGCGCTAGTATGGCGCTGGCGATGATAGGCAAGCAGGGACGAGAAAACTGGGGCTGGATCGGCGTGATGTGGGCGGCAGCGGCGCTGTTCTTCTGGCCCGTGCTGTTTGGAGATCAGAGCCTCTACTTCCGGGACACCCTGGCCGTCTATTACCCCCAGGCGACCTACACCAAGCAAGCGCTGCTGTCGGGGGAGCTGCCGCTCTGGGAGAACCGGATCGGGTTCGGCTACCCATACCAGTCGGACCCTCACTCCATGGTCTTCTACCCCCTGACCCCGATCCTGCTGCTGCTGCCCTTTCCCCTGGCCTACAACGTATTCACCGTCGTTCATGTGCCTCTGGCCGGGACGTTTCTGTTCTTCCAGTTGCGCCGCTGGGGCATCTCGGGGCTCGCGGCATGTCTGGGGTCCTTCTCCCTGATGTTCTGTGGATTCACCGTCAGCGTCACCTGCCTGACAACGCTGCTTCGAGGGCTCACGTGGGCGCCCCTGGCGATGCTGACCTTCGACAGGTACCTGGGGAGCGGAAAGGCTCGCTGGATCGCCGCCACGGCTCTGGTCCTGGCCGTCGAGGGCAGCGGAACTGACCCGCAGTACGTCCTGTTCTCCTTCATTCTCTTGGCACTGCTGCCGCTGATCCGTCCCGCCCGAGGTTCCGTCGGAATCAAGGGATGGTTCGGGGGACTGGCCGGTGCGGGGCTACTGGCGAACTGGGTCCTAGCCTATCAGTATCTGCCCCTGGCTCAGCTCTTCCAGTTCTCTTCCCGCACCTCCGGCATGGCCGTCAACGAGAGAACCGCCTATGGCGTGGATCCGGTCAATCTCTACAACACGGTCTTGCCGACCTCATTCCCGGATCCAGCGACCCCTGACTACATGGCCAGCTTCCGGGCCGGTCTGGTCCCCTTCTATCAGGATCTGTACTGGGGCATGCCTCTGCTGGCCCTGGCGTGCACGTCACTTGCATTCATGGGCTGGCGAACCGGCCAGGAGAAACCAGGCAGGAAGGATGAGGAGACAGACGAGCCGGGACTGGGAAGGACGGGCCTGGTCTGCTTGATGCTCGGCGGTTTCACCCTGCTCGTTGCTCTTGGTGACTCAACGCCGGTCTTTAATCTGCTGAACAGACTGGTTCCGCCTCTCAAGTTCTTCCGCTATCCCGGCAAATACATCCTGATGTCCTCCGTGGCCGTGGCGCTGGCAGTGGCCATCGGAACAGAGGGTCTGCTGCGTGGGAGACGGCGAAGCTGGTTCAGTTTCTCCCGTCTCCTGGAAGGGGCGATCCTGGCCTCGATTGCGGGCCTAGCCATCCTCTCCTGGAAGGGACCCGAGATCGTTCGGTGGTTCCTCGACCTGAACCCTGTTGTCGTCCCCTTGGACCTGAAGGACCTGTTCACTCGATGCCAGACAACCTGGTCCGTCAACCTCACCTTCCTCGCCGTGCTCCTCTGTCTGCTCAGAGTCCTCTGCTACTTGATGAAGAAGCAGCATCTCTCCTGTCGCGGAGCCACAGCCGCGATTGCCGTGCTGGCGGCGGTAGACCTGCTGACCACCACCCACGCCAGTTTCCCCACCCTGGAAGCTGAATTCCTCGAGACGGCGCCTCAGGCCCTGAGATGGGTTCGCCCCGCCGGAGAGGGCCGGCCACCGACCCGATACGCGACCTACTTCTTGAAGAACGTCAACCCCGACTCCGATCGGACAGTGCTGCACCAGATGATGGAAGAACGAGAGTTGATGGCAAACTTCTGGGGAGGAGTGCATGGCCTCTGTCCAGTGATACCTTACATGTCGGTCCGCCTGGCAAGTGAGGCTGGATTCAGCGCCCTTTTCGACGGCCAGAGTCGCCGAACTAGAAACCGGATACTTGCAGCGACGGGAACTCCCTTCGTCGTCAGGCCGCCAGACCCTCTGGGCTGGGATCTGGAGAGCCAGATCATCGGTGGACTCGGCAAATCGGTTCAAGTCCACCTGCTTCGACGGCCGAGTCCCCGTGCCTTCATTGCCCACCGTGCGATCCCGATGAATCGGGACGCGAAAGAGCCGAGTCTCGAGTCAGTTCTCGCCTTGCCCGAGACCGCCCTATTCAGGCCCGTCAACCCGGAAGACCGGCAGGAGAGGGTGCCAAGCTCGATCGTCAGATGTGAAATCCTGGAGCAGCGCCGGCACCGCATCACCCTCGAATTAGATCTAAAGGGCCATGGTCTCCTGGTCTACCTGGACACCTACTATCCCGGCTGGACAGCCCGGGTCGATGGCGAGGAGCGTCCGATCTTGGAGGTTGCAGGGATCTTCCGGGGGATCGAGGTTCGAGAGGGGGATCGCCGGGTGGAAATGGCCTACGAGCCCGAGGCGTTTCGACTGGGATCCATCCTGAGTCTGATGGGACTCCTGGTGGCCCTGGGACTTCTACTGCGGCCGGTCAGGGAGAGGACGGTCCCCTTTCTGGCCAAGCCGGCCGGGGATTCCCAGAAACCGGGATGCGAGTAGTAGCACTGCGACGAGCAACGCAAGAGACGAGATGACCAGTCCGAGATGGAATGGCCAGGGATCATAGAACATCTCGAGGTGCGTTTCGCCCTGCTTGACCCGGACGCCACGGAACATTCCAGCCACTCGATGTATGGCACGCTCTTCCCCGTTGACCATCGCCTTCCAGTTCGGAAAGTAGGCGTCGAGTACCACGAGCATTCCTTCGCCCTTCAATTCAAACTCCACCACCAGCCGGTTGCGGCCCTTGTCCACAAGGACGCAGGGTCCAAGCTCGGCCGGGACCAGCAGCTCGGCGCCGGTGCCGGGGGCCGGCTCGTAGAGTGTGCCGGCGGGCATGGACTGGATCGCCTTGCGGCACTGAACCATGTCAGGCTCTCTCGCCACCGGCCGAGCCCTGTGTGCAATGAAGGCCCGGGGCAACACATCGGGAAGTTTCAGGACTACCAGAGGTCCCGACCGCCCCGCAACTCGGGCATCCCCAATGAACTCCTTTCCCTGATCGAGACGCACCACATAACTCTGGCCCATACGAGTCTGCAACCGGTAACTGTCGACAGTGGTCAGTCCCTGCGATATCTGCCGGTATCGAGAACCCGTTATCGTTCTCAGAGTGCCAGCGGACTCCAGGGACGATAGGCCCCAGCGGACTCCCGTCAGATTGGTCATCAACTGGTATTGAAGCAGGAGCAGTCGAGCAAAGGTCCACTGGGTCGAAATCTGTTTGGTCTCTGGTTGATAGGGCCGGAATCGTGTCAGACTTGCGCCTCCGGCCTGCGTGCCTATGAGCTCGACTGCGGGAGGCGGCGACTCGACCAGAACCCGCTCAATTGTGGCCAAATGGGTCCGTGAGGTCAGCAGCAGATCCGCCACCACCACAGCGACCACGAGAGCTGCCGTGAATCGTGGGGGAGAGCGTCTTGTATGCACCAACCACAGGGAACAGAACAACAGCATCATTAATCCAGCCGATGAGCCGAGTCCTGCAATCCAGGCCGACTGAAGATCCGCAACCAGCTCGCCCAGCTCTGGTGGAGCCTCCGTAACCCCGGTCAGAAATGCGGCAGGAATGGCACTTCCCGAGACGGCCAGCGCACCCATGCCGGCCACCAAAAGCAACGAGCACGCCGCCGAACCGATCATCGTCAGCTTCATGCAGTCTTCCCGTCTCTGTATCAGAGCCTGGATTCCAACAGCCGAGAGCACGGACATCGAGAAGGCCGCCAACTCGAAGTACTTGCAAGTGAACCTGAAGGCTTTGAGAGGCGGAATCAAGTGCAGCAGAAGGGCATGTACTGGCGTACCGCCGCCCATGGCCAGCAGAAGACCGAGCAGTCCCAGCATCGACAGCAGGCCGATCGAGGATCTGCTGGGTCTTGGACTCGACCGGCAGCGCGAGAATGCTCCCAATGTTCCGACGAGAGCCAGAATAAGAACAGGCAGCCCCCAGTAAAGCGTCGGAGTGATCGACGGCTGCCCCCGATAGAAGTTGGCCAGATACTCGTACTGTCGAGGGTCCGGAAAGGGCAAGGGCAGCGCCATGCTGGGAAGATCGCCGACCCGGATGGGGTAGCGGTCGATCTCGACGCTGGACAACCCTTCGAGCCGGTTTGAATGCAACGTGAGTTGCAGCAAGGGAAGGTACTGACAGGCCATCAGGCCGCCTGCCAGAGCGACACTGGCCACCAGCCCCGCAATCCAGCGCCGCGCCCTGGGCAAGTGATCCCCGCCAGGGTTCAACGCCGGAGCCAGAGCAACCAGGAGAATGGAGAACAGCAGCTGCTGGGGACCAGATCCTGTTCCGACCAGGAACAAGGCCGACGCAGTCGCTGCAATCCAGGCCCCGTATCCCGTCTCGGAGTAACGAGTAAAGGCGGCGACGGCAAGGGGAATCCACGCCATCCCCCGTAGCATCAAAGGAACTGCCGTCAACCCACAGGTGAATCCGCAAAACCCATAGGCCACGGCCCCTAGAGTCGAGGCCATGGGTTCGAACCTCCAGCAGCGGAGCAACACGAAGAACGACAGGGCAGCCAGAAGAACGTGAAGGACAACGAACAGGTTGTACGCCCACACCAGCGGAAGCCCGAATAGGATGATGGCAGGCGGATACAAGAGCAGTGAATGGGGGTCCGCCATGTACGGATACCCGAAGTCCATCAAGGGTTCCCAGTGGGGGATCTCTCCTGACGACAGAGCCGAGACGGTCAGATGAGCCTGGGGCAAACCAAGGAGCATGAAATCGGTCAGATAGAGAGACTGGCCACCCAGGACCACGGGCCAGCTGAAGATCAAGCCGACAAGACAGATAACCCCCACCCAGAACCAATCGGCCTTGAGGAATCTGTCAGAATCGAGGTTCAGGTCCATTCGTGTTCCGACTCAATCCTGACTGAAACGCCAGCAATCAGACAATTCATCGAAGACCACCCGGGACGAACCACCCGTCGAATTCTTTCCAGAGTACGGTCCTGCCAGGGGCGGTTGCAACCGATCCGCCAAGAAGGAAAGGACAGCGCTGGAGGCTGCTGGGACCTGCCTCCGGCGCATCGATGCGAGGATCTACGCTCTCGTCGAGTCCCCCGTGCCGTTCACCAAAGTCGGAATCTACGGGACATTGCCATCCTGAAGGTCTTCGTCAACGGGTCCTTTAGAGGGTGCCTCCGTCTTCTTCCTCCGAAGGATTACTCTGAAATCGAACTCCACTTCCGGCTCGTACCGAGAAACTAGATACTGGTCCAGCAGTCGGGAACCGGGTACGATTCCTTGTTTCATCTCCACCTCGGAAGGTTGCGCCGACTTACTGAGATACAGCACCACGCAAGCCGGTTTCGTCGCTTCCAGGTCCCTTATGATGGCCTCTTGTCCCTTCTTCGTCGTTGTAACGCCAGGATGGAAATAAAAGTGACGTGTCGCCGCATCCCGATCCGTGATGAAGTAGAAGAGGATGTCGTTCGTCGACAGCACATCGTGACGCAGGTTGGCCATGAAGATCGGCTCGTGCGGAGCACTCCTCTGCTGCACAGCGCGAACGCAATCGTCCAGGTTGAGTCGATGTTGGGGAACCTGGATGCCTCGCATTCGAGGCGACTTGAGGTAAGCAAAGGAGTCTAGAAAGACGAGTTGTTCTGTAATCTGAATCTTCTTCCAGATCGGGAAAATCAGCATCAGGATCATCAAAGAAGCCACGAGCATCTGTACGCTGCGCCACCGTCTATAGCTTGATACCGAAAGAACGGCCAATCCCATCGTCACTGCTGGGAGGAAGTGCCAGTGATCCGGACGCACCGTAACCTGTGAGAGCGATACGAGCTCCAGCAGGGCGAGGTACAGAACCACCCACGTCGGTCCTGGCCTTCGACGCTCGGTACTACTCTGGTGACACACAAAGAGCCCGTGTCCAAGAGCCAGCAGGCCGGCTGTCACGACGAAGTAAAGTTCCCAAACGGATCGAACCCTCCTCAGGTATCTCAGAGGATCGATGCGTCCTTCCAGTGCCTCTGTCAGCAGCGGTGGCCACACCATCAACGGCAGGTTTCTGACCTGTGGATAGATGACAAATGGGACTTCAACCAGGTTGTGCCACAGATCGTCCAGCGGAACTGTTAGTAGCAGTCCGATCACCGGTATCGCCAGAACGCACAGGAAGCCAGCTACCAGCTCCTCGCATTCCTCGAGGACTTGTTGTCTCCTCTCTCCGCGTTCGGCGCCGCTGAAAACAAACAGGCGGAAGCAAGCCACCGCAACAAGCGAAGAGCCGAACACAGCGACGCCCAGCGCATGCCGAAAGAGCGCCGCTACAGCGAACAGACAGCCAGCCGCAAACAACCGTGGCCTTCGCCCTTCCAGGAAAAGGGGAAAGAGCGTCGTGGCACCCAGCAAAACAAAAACCAAGGTGGGGGGACCGGGCATCTCGGCGAAGCGACCCATCCAAACCAGAAGAAAAGAGGCCGAGAGAAGCGAGATCGAGTGAGAGCCGACCTCTCGAATCATCCGGTAGAAGACCAAACCCAGGACAAGAGTGGTCGCCAACCCGTAGATTCGCGCTACCAACAGGCTGGGGCCAAACAAAACAAACAGCCCCGCCACGACGTAGTACTGTGCCGGCCCGTAGAGTGACAGGAAGTCACGATAGGGAACCCCTCCCTCCAGGACGAGCTCGGCAGGATAGAGAATCAGTCCCTCATCATAGACATAGAAGCCTATGTTGAATCCAATGCCTCTCCAAAGAAACAGCAAGGCGAAGACGATAGCAGTCGCTCGCCACGTTCTTGCCTGATGCGGTAGTCTCTCTCCTTCAGCCATTGCGAGTGAATGCTATCATGTCCTACGCACTGAACGAGGCTGGGACTCACGCTTCTGGTAAGGGAGTCCCGGTTGGCGAAGATACGTGCGGAGAAGCTCCGAGAGGCGTTCGGCTGGACGGGTTCGACGCGACGGCTGGAGGAGGTGCTGCGTCAGGCTGGCGTCGCGCTCACCCCAGAGGCACTCTCGCGCACTCGACGACCTGCGCTTTCTCCGAAGGCGTGTACACCTGTGCCACCCGCCGGACTGTCCTGGCCGCCGCCTTCTCCAACGTGGGCCGTAGCGGCAGCTTCAACTCGACTCTCGGCTCAGCCGACTCAGCGCCAGCCGCAAGGAGACTCTCCTGGGCTCTGGCCCAGTGGCTCACCGTGCTGACCGGAATCCCGTGCTTGCGCGCCGCACCTCCCTGGCCGAGCTCTCTCACATCCGCCAGCGCCACCCGACGATCCTCCGGCGAGTACAACCGCTGCTTCCCTCTGCTCCTGGATGCCATCGACAACCTCCTGCCTCTCGATGGCCTCACCCCAGTTCACTCGTCCGGAGTTTCACACCATCAGATGGCTGAACATTGTCCGGCAAGCACAGAGGGACTACCTCCACGGCAACCGTCGCAATCCCGAGATGATGAAACTCCTCGAGGAAGCCTGCCAGCGAATCAACGCCATCCATCACGTCCGCGATGGGCGCCACGTTCGCTTCGAGATATCATGGCCCCCCTGACCGCGTTCATGCATCATCAGACAACGAACGGCTTTCAACGCGCCGGAGTCCCTGTCGGAATAGAAACCGATCGAGGCCGTCCTCGCCTTCAGGCCCTCGATTGGCTCAGACGATATGGCCGCCCGCTCCAGTCATCCCCTTCGGCGTAGCTCAGGACATGCTTCGACAGGCTCAGACTATATGGAACGGCCTCTCCTGGAGATGTAGATCACGGGCTAGGTGCCGAGTGAGCACTTACCGCATACAACGGAGGAGAGGCCATGTTGAAGGATACCAAAGTCTGGGTGGGAATGGACGTACACA
>JAJFLN010000828.1 GCA_021772705.1 Candidatus Cloacimonadota bacterium
GGACCCTCCAGCCGGTTTCCGGCGGGACGTACCTCGCCCAGGTACTGGCCCGCGCCGGAGAATCGACTCAAGGTCTCTCGCCGGTAGTCTGTCACGAGCAGGTTGCCGCTCGCCTCGACGGCAACTCCAGACGGGAACCGGAACTCCCCGTCCCCGCCGCCCTGCTGTCCAAAAGCAAACTCCCGGGAGACCCGGAGACTCGCCGCCTGACTGTCGGGGATGCAGGGGCCGATCAGAGACAGAACCAACATCGAGATCACGAGCCTGGTCACTGGAATTCCTCTTCACTCTTCAGGTCCCGGGTCATGAGTTCCGTCACGGCATCCCGAGGCGACATCCCCTCGAACAGTACCCGGTGGACGGCAGCCGTGATCGGCATCTCGATCTGTTTCTCGGCGGCGAAGCGATGCACGGCCTGGGTTGTGTAGATCCCCTCGGCGACCATACCCAAGGAATCCAGGACCTCCTGCAAGGACCGGCCCTGGCTGATTCCGTGTCCGACGGCGTGGTTCCGGGACAGGGGGCTCGCGCAGGTGGCCACCAGATCTCCCACGCCCGAGAGGCCCTTGAAGGTCAGGGGCCGGGCGCCGAGACTGACGCCCAGGCGGGTCATCTCCGCCAGCCCCCGGGTCAGGAGCGAACCCAGGCTGTTGTCACCCAGGTCGAGACCGCGGACGATGCCGGCGCCGATGGCGATGACGTTCTTCAGAGCCCCGCCCAGCTCGACACCCACGGCATCGGTGCTCGAGTAGAGCCGAAATCGGGGAGTCGAGAGAGCCCGTTGAACCTCCGAAGCCAGTTCACCGGCCGTGGATGCAACCACGGCGCCCGTCGGTTTTCCCGCGGCGATCTCCCGAGCCAGGTTCGGACCACTGATGGCTGCGATCCGATCCTGGAAGGACGAACCGAGCACCTGGAGCAGTATCTGAGACACCCGAAGGCAGCTGCCTCGCTCCAGCCCCTTGCTGGCGCTGACCACAGCGGCAGTCACGGGGACGTGGCTCCCGAGCCGTGAGAGAGTCTCCCTCACGGCGGTGGTCGGCAAGGCAACGATGACGGTGTGGGCCGAATCGACCACGGCCGGAAAGTCAGTGCTGAAAGCGACCCGGGACGGAATCTCCAGGCCCGGAAGGTAGCGCTCATTCCGGCGGCTCGTCATCACCGCTTCTGCCTGCAGGGGATCGCGGCACCAGACCGAAACCTTCTGGTGGCCGGCAGCTGCCAGGCAGGCCAGCACGGTACCCCAGCTGCCTCCCCCCAGGACGGCTATCTTATCGCCCGAGAGACTGCACATGGCATCTCTGGAGCCGGCCTCAAGCCGGTCCTTCCTCTTCCTCCAGCTTCGTCTTCTGTCCGAAAGCGATCCGGCTCTCGGTACCCGTTCTGATCCGGGACAGGTTGGCTCGATGCTTGAACACGATCGCCATGGCAATGACGATGGCCAGGATGAAGACTGGGTCCGTCCAGTCGCCCGTCCTGATCAGGATGAGTACCGGAATCGAGGCAGCCCCCAGGACGCTGCCCAGGGAGACGTAGCGTGACGTGGCCACTGTGGCTCCGAACACGAAGAGCGCGCCGGCCAGGGCCTGAGGCTCGACAGCCAGGAAGACGCCTGCCCCCGTGGCGACACCCTTGCCGCCCCCGTGTCCTGCCAGAAACACGGGCGCCATGTGGCCGATCACGGCGACACAACCGAAGCCGAGCATGGCCAGCCGATTGTCGGCCAGGGAGACTCCGGAGATCAGACCGCCGGCGACGACTGCGGCGTAGCCCTTGGCCGCATCCAGGGCGAGGCCGGCAGCGAAGGCCTTCCCCCCGCAAGCTCGGCCGAGGTTGGTGGCCCCCACATTGCCGGAGCCGACGGTCCGGATGTCCACGCCGTGGACGTACTTGCCGATCAGGAAGCTGAAGGGGATTGCCCCGAGCAGGTAGGCGGCCAGGGCGGCCAGGATGCCCGGGAGGGTCACTTCCGGCACGGCCTGCTCCCGGCGTTACTGGCTCGCAGCGAAGATGCGGCCCAGTGGCTCAACGGCGACCCGCCTCCCGGAAGATGAACCGGATCGGGACGCCGGTGAAATCAGCTGCATCTCTCAAGATGTTCTCCAGATGCCTCTGGTAGGAGAAGTGAATCAGGTCCTTGTCGTTCACCTTGAAGACGAAGGTCGCCGTCTTGTTCTTCAGCTGAGCGGCATACCGAATCTGCAGCTGTTTTCCCTTCCGGGAGGGAGGTGGATGAACCAGGGCGGCCTGGCGGAGCAGGGAGTTGAGCCTGCCTGTTGTCAGGTAGGTGCCCTTGCTCGAACCGACCTTGAGGATCGCCTGAATCAGCTTGTCCATCCCGTCGCCCTTGAGGGCCGAAATGTAGCAGTGAGGCGCGTAGGGCAGGAATTGAAGACGATCTCTGATGTGCTCCTCGCACTCACGCACGGCGGTCGGATCGTGACCACAGAGATCCCACTTGTTGACGGCGATGATCACCGGCCGGCCCATTTGCTGGATGAGGCCGGCGACTCGCTGATCCTGAGACTGGACACCTGCCGTGCCATCCAGGACGAGCAGGCCCAGGTCAGCCCTGTCGAGCACCTTCCGGGCCATTGTGACCGAGACTTTCTCCACGTAGTTGTCGATCTTCGCGCCCTTGCGCATCCCCGCCGTGTCCACCAGGATCAGGCGGCCGGCCTCGCCGTCGTACTCCACCGGGACAGGGTCCCGGGTCGTACCTGGGCGGTCGTCGACCAGGACCCGGACGTCGTTGACCAGCCTGTTGATCAGGGAGGACTTGCCCACGTTGGGCCGGCCGACGATGGCGACCCGAACCGGCTTCTCACCCTCTGGATCGAGCGGCTCCTCAGCGGCCCTGAGGTCGGCGATGATCTCGTCGAGCAGGGCATCGATGTTCAGTCCGTGAAGGGCCGAGATCCAGATGCCCTCCCCCAGACCCAGGGAGGCGAACTCCGCCGTCCAGGACGCCTTCTTCTGGCTGTCCACCTTGTTCACGGCAAGGATGACCTTTCGCCCCGTTCGACGCAGACGAGACGCAGTGGTCTCGTCCAGGGCGCTGATTCCGGACTTGCCGTCCACGAGGAAGACAATGGCGGCGGCCTCGTCCAGGGCACGATCCACCTGTTCCTGGATGTGTTCCCGGATCACGGCGTGATCGCCGGAGTCGAGACCTCCCGTGTCAACGACCTCGAAGGGGGTTCCGTCCCAGTCGGTCTCGCTGTAGAGCCGGTCGCGGGTCACGCCGGGCTGATCGTGAACCAGGGAGAGACGCTGGCCAATCAGGCGATTGAACAGGCTCGACTTGCCCACGTTGGGACGGCCGACGATGGCCACTTTCTGAAGACGGCGAGAGAACATGACGGGCCGATGGTAGCAGTGAGGCTGCTCGGCCCACAAGGACGGTGGCAACCTGGCAGAGCAATCAGGAAACAGCGCCGGTGGCGACCATCACGGTCAAGAAAGTCGCGATGATGACAAGATAGGATTCAATGAGGGACATGGCATTCACCCGGTCCGAGGAGGGCAGTGGTTGTCACCCCTCCAGAGGGTACGACCCGCAGCGGGCGAGATAGGTTCCGCGACAACGAAACTTCCGGTCGAGAATCTGGCGGGGCGGGATCGGCTCACCTCAAACGAGCCAAAAGCTCCCGCCAGTCCGGCCAATCTCGAGGTCCCTTCCCTGCGTACCGATAGCGGATGATGCCCTCGCCGTCTATGAGGAGCACCACGGGCCTGAAGGACCTCTGCTTGGTCTCGACGCCCACAGGATAGGACTCCACGAACCGGGGATGCTCGACTGACAGCAGAGGGAAGTCGAGCTTGAGCCGTCTCTGCAGCGGCCCGAGCTTCTCCATGGGCTCCAGGGCCAGTGCGACGACGGATCCCTCCGGCGGGCCCAGTTCCCGGTGGACGGTCCTGAGGGCCGCCAGAGCCCGGCGGCTGAGAAAACACCAGCTTCCCCGGAAGAAGACGACGAGAGTGAGCCCCTCCCGTTTCGGGACCATGAAGGAGGTGCCATCGCCATCCTCGAGGGTCAAGGGTTCTACCGGTTGCCAATCCTTCTGAGCTTCTTTATCTCTAGCTGCCATAGACGGCGATCCCCGGACTCGGAGAGTCCTGGAAGGTGGAGGATGCCGGCGCCTCACCGCGGAGCACCCGCAGCAGCTCTTCGGCGGAATCGGACACGGCCACAATCTCCGTCTCGAGCTCCTCCGCCAGGCCCGCTGGGGTGGCATCATCGAGGAAGACGGCCCCGTCGTCCCTCAGGGACGAGCTGGGAATCAGCAGGCGGCGACCGCGCAACTTGCCCTTCAGGGCCGCCCGATAGTCCGTCGCCGTCAGGAGGCCGGCGACGGTGATCGAGTCCCCGTAGAACTGGTTCGGGATGGTGGCGAGCTCCACGTCGAGACCCTCCAGCTTCTCCAGGGCGGGCAGGACGGTCTCGGAGAACATGCCGCTGGCCGCTCGTCCGGTGGCGATCACCGTCGGCGGAGGGGGGCCCTCGAAGCCCTGTTCCCGGAACTCAGGCAGCAGCTCCAGGAATTCGTCGGTGAACTTCCGGATCATTCCGACCCCATCCTCCCTCAGGAGATAGCCGTCATAGTAGGACATGGGCGGCACGGGCCGGCCGGCGATGAGATAGAACTCGTCGGCCAGGTAGAGCATCCGGCTGCCGAACCTGTCATGCAGTTGCCTTCCCAGCTCTTCGGCGTGATCGATCATCCTGGAGGCGGCGGCGGTATCGTAGCTCGGGAGATCGACGAGCTTCTCCCGATGACGGGTCAGTCCCACCGGGACCAGGGCCAGGCCCTGAAAGTGAGGGTGGAGGGGCAGAAGGTCCTGCAGTGTCCTGTCCAGATCGGGTCCGTCGTTCCAGCCGGGAATGCAGACGATCTGGCCATAGAAGTCTATCTCGCCCTCTGTCATGCGGACCAGGTGTTCCATGATGGGCCGCTCCTGCTTGGTGCCCAGGAGCTTCTTCCTCGTGGCCGGATCCGTGGAGTGGATCGACACGTACAGGGGCGTCAACCGCATGGTGAAGATCTTGTCCCAGTCCTCCTCCGACAGGTTGGATAGGGTCATGTAGTTGCCGTGGAGGAAGGAGTATCGATAGTCCTCATCCTTGATGTACAGGGTCCGGCGCATGCGCCGGGGATTCTGGTAGACAAAGCAGAACGGACAGTTGTTGCGGCAGGTCCGGATACCGTCGAACAGGTCCTCGCCGAACTGGACCCCCAGGGGCTCTGCCGGGTCCTTCTCGATAGAGACGCTCTCCATGCGTCCATCGGGCTTCTTGAAGTCCAGGTTGCAGATCTCCTCGGACTCGTGAAACCGGAAGTCCAGAATGTCCGATGCCGCCACGTCGTTGATGGCCAGAATCTCGTCTCCAGCCTCGACTCCGACGGTCTCGGCGATACTGCCAGGCACCACGGACTTGACGATTCCGTTGGGTCTGGGGCCGGTTCTGGAGGCAACTCGCATGAGGGGGTAGGCCGCGCGGGATGGGCGGTGACGGGTCTCGAGGCAGGACTGCCGAGGGGACGCTGGTGGCAGCGCGGTTTGACGGAGTAGGATGGACCTTCCGTCTCAGGCTACCGTCTTGAAGCTGGCGGAGACAAGATCCAGGAGCAGCTTGAATTGGCTGAATCGGAAGTGCAAGAGGGCCGGATAGGCCCCGTGGGTAGAGCGATGATCGGGGCCGGTCTCGTGCTGGGGCTGGGGGTGGCCGCCTACAGGAGTGCCGGAGGAGTTCCGGACCGCCGGGTCGTGCTGTCGGTGCTCGAAGAGGCAGGAAAGACCGGCCTGCCCGTGCTGGACGTGGTGGACCGTCGAGGCATTCGCCGCCTCGACTGGGGACAAGCCCTGGACCGTCACTTGAGGAACGATGGGCTGGAGAAGGAGCTGTCGGAGCGGCTCTCGAACTGGAAAGACGGCGGCGGCCTCACCCCATCAACAGGAGGGCAACGGTGATGCCCAGGAGGGCGAACTCCGTGGCGGCCAGGACGTAGTAGCCAGCCAGGACACGGGTGGTGGCATCGGCGGACAGCCGGGCACCGGGAGAGCTGACCAGGTATTCCAGAAGTTCCATGTTGAGGACGAGTTCGACCAGGTAGATCACGGCGCCTGCCAGACCCAGCCGGGCGTCGACGATTCCGCTGACCCCAGCCCAGTAAGCCAGGGAGAAGCCGAAGAGCGCCAGGACCAGCAGGCGGCAAGCCCGGGCCAGGGAAGCCAGCTCCATCTGACCCTCGGCCTCGGTGGCCTCCAGGAACTGCTGCCAGCCTCCGAGGAGAACGGAGCGAGCCTCCGGCACTCGCATGGCTCCCCCGATGAGCACGGACAGCATGATGGCCGAGAGAACGAGCCAGAGGATCTCCAGCGATGCCAGGGACCCGCCAGGCTTCAGGAGCAGGGCGGTAATCAGGACCAGGACGATGAGCCGGAAATTGATCACGGACTCCGAAGCCTACCATCCGAGGTGATGTGTCCTCAACGGGGACCTACTGATCGGGTGCATGTGTGCTGGGGGGGGCGGAAACTAACGTAGAAGAGGTGTTTGAGTGTGAGGGATGACGCACCAGGCTCCCGGTATGGGGGATCCGGGGACAGACGACTGGACCCGAATTCCTGAGGTATCCGTGCTGCCTGGCAGCCGATGGCAAATTCGGGTCCAGTCGTCTGTCCCCGGATCCCAAGCGATACTGGCCATCGGGCTCACTGTGACCTGGATTCCCTGACGAGAGCGCTCGAAGCGAACGGGCAAGAAATCCGCTTCAGAACTGGCTCCATTGAACGATGAGGCATGACTGGAGGAACCTCTGGACGCCCCAGGTGTCCTCCATCGGGGCGCGTCGATAGCCGGGCAGAACGTGCCTCTTCGGCTTCTAAAGCGGGGTCTCGACCCGGGGTTCATTTGACCAGAAGCCCCGATCCGTGGTATCTTATGTTGGATTGATGGCGAATCATGCCACGTGGACTCCGTATGTCGGAGGAGCGGTTGGCTTCGTCGAAGGAGTTGGCTCGAAATGGCATACGCGATTGGAGACAAGGTTGTTCACCCGGCTCACGGCGTCGGCGTCGTCATGGAAATCACGATGCAGCGGGTGCTGGGGCAGCAGTCCGAGTATTACATCATCGAGACCCCACTCAATGAGCTGGATCGGGTGATGGTCCCCGTTGCCAACGCCGACAGTCTCGGGTTGCGGCCCGTCGCCAATGGTCCCCTCATCGAAAAGATGTTGAAGATCCTGAAGGACCGAAAGGTCAACTTCTTCGAGCTCCTCGAAGATGAGAGCTTCCACCGCCGTCACAAGGAGTACCTCGACAAGGTGCAGAGCGGAAACATCCTGGAAGTTGCCAAGGTGTTCAAGACTCTTTTCGAGCGCTCCCGAGAGCGCGACCTGGGCTTGAAGGAGAAGTTCCTGATGGAGCGGGCCGAGAAGATGATCATGGGCGAAGTGGCCTACTCCAAGGGCATTTCCTTCGAGAAGGCACAGGAAGTAATCGAAAAGGGCACGGCCTGATCGCCCCCCGCCTTTCTTCCTGATCCGGAACCTGTCCTTGGGTCTCGCAATCTGGACTACCGGTCTGGTGGTACGGGTCAGCGTGACGGTCCAGGGCTGCAACCCCGTATCTGATTTCGAGAAGTCCCGGGCTGTAGTTTCGGCGACGGTAATCTTGCCCTGGAGGCGAACATGCTCAATCTCGAGCTCTGGTATCGCGATCAGAACCTGAGGTCCCTGTGCGAGGTGGCCCTGGAGCTGCTACCGGGCCTGGGATTGGAGCTCGTCTGCCCACCCGCGGACAGGGTGGATATGGGAATGGTCGCGGAATGGGACCTGGCGACGCTGGAAGGAAACCGCATCTATCTGGGTTTGACGGAGGGAGACTACAATCACGGCGTGGTCTCTCTTTTCTCCGATGACGAGGGGGACCCCATGGCCCCGGCCCTGGAGAGAGTCCTGGAGCGAGCCTGGAACCTGGCAACGGAACCCCGACCGGGAGAGTCGATCTTGATCCGGGGTCTTGGGGACGTGGCCGGACCTCTGCTGTCGACAGAGCCGATCACGAGCCGGGTCCTCCGCCGCATCCGTGAGGGCGTCCGGGCGCCCGGGGAGAATGACTTTGCGCCCCAGCTTCGAGTCCTCGGCCCCAGGGCCGTCAACGCCATCGGCGCTGGCGCCTTGAGCACGCTGGTGGTCACGCAGGTGACGAGTCAGGCCCTGGTGTCCGGCGCCCTCTGGCTCGACTTCAGCTGGTCTCTCCTGCGCCCGGAGTGGACGGCACCGTGATATGATGCGGAGTTCCAGCTGGCGCGACGCCGCCCCAAGGAGGAAGACACACATGAAGGCCAAAGTATCGGCGATCCGTTCGAATCCGGATCAGATTCTGAAAGACATCGACAAGCTCTGCGGACTGGCGGAGATCGAGAAGTACCTGGAAGCGGGGAAGACCACGATCCTGAAGGACAACATCTCCTGGCATTTCCCCTTTCCCGGAGCCAACACGACCCCGTGGCAACTGGAGGGCACGATCCAGGCGCTGAAGAGCCGAGGGTACGAGGATCAGGTCTGCGTCCAGAACAAGACGGTGGTGACCAACGCCTTCAAGGGAGAGGATCTCAACAAGTATCTGCCGATCTTCGATCGCTTCAAGATTCCGGTCCTGTACAACTTCAAGCCCAAGGACATGAAGTGGATACCCTTCAAGCCGAAGGCGAAGATGAACGTCCTGGACAAGATCTTTCCCGACGGAATCCACATTCCCGACTATTTTTTTGACAAGAACATCATCCACTTGCCCACGGTGAAGTGCCACATCTACACCACCACCACGGGGGCGATGAAGAACGCCTTCGGCGGCCTCCTGGCCACGCACCGGCACTACACCCACAGCTGGATTCACGCCACCCTGGTAGATCTGCTGGCCATTCAGCAGGAGATCCATTCTGGCCTCTTCGCCATCATGGACGGCACGACAGCCGGCGACGGACCGGGTCCGCGAACCATGCGTCCAGTCCGGCAGGATCTGATGCTCGCCGGAGGCGATCAGGTGGCCATCGACGCCGTGGCGGCAAAGCTCATGGGGTTCGACCCCATGTCCCTGCCCTTCATCCGGATGGCCCACGACCAGGGCCTAGGCGTCGGCGATCCCTCCCAGATCGAGATCGTCGGCGAGGATGTCTCCAGCGAGAGTTGGGGATTCATGGTGGGGGACAACCTGGCCAGTCACGTGGGCGATGTGATGTGGTTCGGCGCCCTGAAGGATCTTCAGAACTTCTTCTTCAGAACCCCCCTGGTGAACATCTTCATCATGGGCAGCGAAATGTATCACGACTGGTTCCGCTGGCCCTTCCGGGACAAGCCAATCTTCGACAACTGGCTCGTCACCAGCCCCTGGGGCAAGCTGTTCTCGAAGTACGAGCCTGCGACCCCCGCCGCGGCCAAACCAGTGCAACAGCCCGCCTAGGCGGCCTCGACAAGCCCGGTCCGAACAGAAGAAGGGGCCCGCCGGCTGCTCCCGATCCGTTCACCCCACTATGGATGCCCGCATCCAGGACGACTGAATGGCCGAGTTTTCCCGATCCGTTCGTCCTGAGCCTGTCGAAGCATGTCCTGAGCCACGCCGAAGGGGATGAATGGAGCGGGCGGCCATATCGTCTGAGCCTGTCGA
>JAJFLN010000829.1 GCA_021772705.1 Candidatus Cloacimonadota bacterium
GCCCCACTATGGATGCGGGCATCCATAGTGGGGCGAACGGATACGGAATAGGCCAGGGGACCCCCTACGGGACATGCACCCGCCGCCGCAGCTGGTCTTGCATGACCCGGGAGCAGACACTACACTCAGCCTGTGTCTGCAAGCACCTATGGCCTGCAGCTCCAGTGTCCATTGAAGTCACTCCGCCTTTACCACAAGCTCGTCCTGGCAATAGGAGCCATCCTGCTCCTGCTGTCGACGACGTTCTACTTCCTGACACAGCACCGTATCGAACGGATGACCTATGCCAGGATCCTCGATCAGCTGGCCGATACGGACAGGGTGTTCGAGAAGCTCCGTCAGCAGCAGGCCCGGCTCCTGACCATCGTCATCGAGACCGTCGCCGAGCTTCCCTACATCAAAGCCTCGGCGGACATGCTGGCCGATCCTGACATGGACGTGGCCGATCTGAGCGGCTACTTCCTGGAGCAGGGAGCCGCCATCTCCAGGACCGCTGGCAGCGACATCATGATGGTCACCAATGCTCAGGGCCGGGTCCTGAGCCGGATCGTCCACACCAGCGATGGCCTCTGGACCTACGAGCGCCCCTACTCCGCCTCGGATCTGATCGACTCCACTCAGATTGACGCGAAGGAGGGGACCGTCGAGATACGACTCGGCCCCCAGGAGGGCCAGACCCGGCGGCCCGCCCAGACCGTCAATATCCCCGCAGGCCACCTGCTCCGGACCGACAGTCTACTCCAGCTCCTGGGGCCGGCGGAACAGAGCCGGAATGACGGAAGCGTACCGAGGCAGATGACGTTCGTCGACCGGGCACTGGGGCAAGACGCCACGGGCCCAAGGCCGGACTCCGACACCTCGAAAGCAGTCACATTCTGGATCTTCAGGGACGAGCTCTATCAGGTCGCCACGGCACCCCTCCTGTTCGCTCACTCGGGCAAATCGGTCGGTACCATCGTCATGGGATACCGCATCGGCAAGGATTGGGCCGACGACATCAAGGCAGCCTCCAACGGGGATGTCTCGTTCTTCGTCAGTGGCAGAATGGTGGCCACCTCCTTCGAGGCCAGCGTCTCCAAGCACCTGTCCACGGTCCTCCCCAACGTCATCAGCCAGCATTCGTCCGGCAAGGCCAGCGTCGGCGATGATGACAGCCGCGACGAGGCCTTGCCATTCCGTCTCGACAACGAGGAGTTCCTCGGCCGGACAGGAGTCTTGCCGGACACGGAGTGCCACTATGTGATGTCCCTCTCCCTCACGGAGGCGTTGCGCCCTCTCCGGGCCCTGCAGCGTGAACTCCTCGGCGTCGGACTGGCAACGTTCATCTTCGCCCTCTTCATCTCCATCCTCGTCGCCAACGGCGTGACCCGGCCCCTCGGCGGTCTGTCGACGGCCATGGAGGCTGTCATGAATGGCGACCTGGCCACCCGGGTCAACGTGCTCACTCCCCGAGAGGTCGCCCAGCTGGCCGGAGCGTTCAATCAGATGGTCCAGGGTCTCTCGGAACGGGAACAGTTCAAGAAGATGGTCTCCCGATCCGCAGCCGAGCTGGTGGAGAAGCTCGCCGTCTCCGGCGTTCAGGCGGTGCACACCTCCAACAAGGTGGAGACCACGGTCCTGTTCAGCGACATCCGGAGCTTCACCACCATGTCGGAGAACCTCTCCCCGGAGGATCTGGTCTCCATGCTGAACGAATACTTCGAAGCCATGGGCAAGGTCATCTCCGACTGTGGAGGCGACATCGACAAGTTCATCGGTGACGCCATCATGGCCTACTTCAAGTCCACTCCAGAGCGGGACGGAGCCGAGAGCGCCGTCCTCTGCGCCGTGCAGATGCAGAACGAGATGAAGGCCTTCAACGAGCGCCGCCGGTTGAAGAACAAGCCGGAGATTCAGATCGGCGTGGGCCTCAACTCCGGCGAGGTCGTGGAAGGCCATGTCGGCAACAGCGACAGGTTCGAACACACTGTCCTGGGCGATACGGTCAACGTCGCCTCCCGGCTCGAGGGAGAGTGCAAGAAGGGCAAGCACATGAAGATCGTCATCAGCCAGGCCACCTACGACCGGGTGAAGCGGATCGTCGAGGTCGTTCCCATGGGCAGTACGAAGCTCAAGGGCAAGGCCGAAGAGCAGCCCATCTACGAGGTCAAGGCCCTCCTGGAGTTGGCTGCGGTGGAGCCGAAGCTGAAGGACCCCTCTCCCCAGGTCCGGGCCCGGGCGGCAGAACAGTTCTGCCGCCTCGTCCCGGCGGATCAGCTGGAGCCGGTGTACGAGCTGCTGAGTGACCCCGAAACGATTGTTCGCGCCACCGTGGCTGGTGCCATCGCCCAGGATCCTCGGCTGCGAAACGCTGCGAGCTGGTTGCTGGATGCCCTGGACCGGGAGGAGGAAGAACAGGTTCGCTTGATCCTGCTGCAGGCCCTCGGACAGGTGGGAGGCGTATCGGCCCTGAGCCGGATCGAGCCTCTCATGGAAGATCCCTCGAGCCAGATTCGCCGGGCCGTCCTGGAGACCATGGGCCGCCTGGGCGGAAGAGGCGTGGTGGAGCTCCTCTTGAAGGCTAAGGAGGATTCCGACGCCACGGTCCGGGCCAGGGTGGGAGTGATTCTCCACACCGCCGGGACCTCCGAGGGCCTCACTCTGCTGGAGGAGATGAGCCGTTCAGACTCCATCGAGTTCCGGCGAGCTGCCGTCGATGCCCTGGGAGATCTGGGCATCGCGCTCGAGGAAACGCGAGTCTACGCCTCCGCGCGAGACGCTCTCAGCCAGGAGAGCTACTCGGCGGTACAGCTCATCGACAGGGTCGTCTCCCTGCTGCTCCAGGGACTGCAAGATCCCGAAGCCGGCGTCCGGTTCTCGGCGATCCAATCCCTCACCCGGATGCGTTTTACACCCGCTCTTCCCGTGCTGGCAAGGTTGCTGGAAGATCCGGACTCCGGCGTCGCCGATGAGGCCCGCCGTTCGATCCAGCTCATCGGTGACACCCTCGGCTGAGGCAGAGGAGGCTCCCCCTGCCAGCCCCAGCTCCGCCAGGACGGCGGCCAGCATGCTGCCGGAGGCTGGTCGCCCCGTGGCAATGCTTCGCGCGGGGCTTCTCGGGACTCGGGACCTCGCCCGCCGGTTGAGTTCCCTCAGGGCTCATGCTATGTTCGGCGCTCTGGCGGAGGGAATTCATGGAGCGGATCGAATCGAACATAAGGACCTCGGACCCGGCCTTTCAGGAGAACTCCCGGCTGATGAGGGAGTTCGTGACCCGGCTGCGGGATGAGCTCGCCCAGGCCCGGCTAGGCGGCAAGGAAGCGGCCAGGAAGAAGCACGTGGATCGAGGGAAGCTGCTGGTGCGGGACCGGATCGATCGGCTCCTCGACCCCGGGTCCCCGTTCCTGGAGTTCTCCGCCCTGGCGGCCCATGGAATGTACGAGGGACAGGTCCCCAGCGCGGGGCTCGTCACGGGGATCGGCACGGTCCATGGCCGGGAAGTGGTGGTCATCGCCAACGACGCCACCGTCAAGGGCGGCACCTACCACCCCGTGACCGTCAAGAAACACCTCCGGGCCCAGGAGATCGCCCTGGAAAACAGGCTCGCCTGCGTCTACCTGGTGGACAGCGGCGGGGCCTTCCTCCCACTCCAGGCCGACGTCTTCCCCGATAAGGAGCACTTCGGGAGGATCTTCTACAACCAGGCCCGGATGTCGGCTGCCGGCATCTCCCAGGTGGCCATCGTCATGGGAAGCTGCACCGCCGGCGGCGCCTACGTGCCGGCCATGTCCGACGAGGTGGTCATCGTCCGGAACCAGGGAACGATCTTCCTCGCCGGCCCCCCCCTGGTGAAGGCAGCCACCGGTGAGGAAGTGACAGCCGAGGATCTGGGCGGCGGCGATGTCCATGCCCGCACCTCCGGCGTGGCGGATCACCTGGCCGACGACGACGAACACGCCTTGGCCCTCGCCAGGGACATCGTCGAGAACCTGGGAGAACGGCCCAGGCCGCACTGGCGCCGGGAAACTCCGGAGCCGCCGGACTACGATCCTGAGGAGATTTACGGGATAGTACCGGCCGACAACCGGAAGGGCTACGACGTCAGGGAAGTGATCGCCCGCCTCGTCGACGGCAGCCGGTTCCACGAATTCAAGGCCCTCTACGGCCCCACCCTGGTGACAGGTTTCTCCCGCCTTCACGGATACCCCATCGGCATCATCGCCAACAACGGAGTCCTCTTCAGCGAGAGCGCCCTCAAGGCCGCCCACTTCATCGAGCTCTGCGATGTCCGGTCCATCCCCCTCGTTTTCCTCCAGAACATCACGGGCTTCATCGTCGGCAGCCAGTACGAGCGGGGCGGCATCGCCAAGGACGGCGCCAAGATGGTCAACGCCGTGGCCAACGCCCGGGTCCCGAAGTTCACCGTCCTGGTCGGCGGCAGCCACGGGGCAGGCAACTACGGCATGTGCGGCCGCGCCTACGCCCCCAGGCTGCTCTGGATGTGGCCCAACTCCAGAATCTCCGTCATGGGTGGCGAGCAGGCCGCCAGCGTCCTTCTCACGGTCAAGCAAGAACAGCTCAAGGTCAAGGGCCTGGAGATGTCAGAGGAGGAACAGCAGCAGTTCCGGGCTCCCATCCTGGCCAAGTACGACGAGGAAGGCAGCCCCTACTTCAGCACCGCCCGCCTCTGGGACGACGGTGTCATCGATCCCCTGCAGACCCGGGACGTTCTGGCCCTGGGCATCGAAGCCTCGTCCCGGGCCCCTCTCGCCCCCGTGGGCTACGGTGTCTTCCGGATGTAGCCAGCATTCCCATTCCAATCCTCCCCACTACACAATCGCCCTGACTCCTCAAAACCATCATGATCAGACGAAGCAACGTTCGAATAGCAAACGCCGGCGGCTACTGGGGCGACGACGTCTCGGCCATCGAGCGGCAGATCAACGGTGGTCCCGTCGACTACGTCACCATCGACTTCCTCGCCGAGATCACCATGAGCATCATGCAGAAGCAGCGGTCCCGGAACCCGGAAGCAGGATTCGCCCGGGACTTCGTGCAGGTGATACGGCCGCTTCTGAAGACCATCATCGACAAGGACATCCGGATCGTCACCAACGCCGGGGGTGTCAACCCCCAAGGTTGTGCCGAGGCCCTGCTGGCCGCCGCCGCCGAGGAGGGAGTCTGCCTGAAGGTGGGCGTCGTCCTGGGTGATGACCTGATGGATCGCCTCGAGGAGGTGCAGCACGTCGGATCGAGCCTGGACAACATGGAGACCGGTGAGCCCTTCTCCACCATCAAGGATCGGGTCCTGAGCGCCAACGTCTACTTCGGCGCCTGGCCCATCGTCGAAGCCCTGCGGGAAGGGGCCCGGATCGTCATCACCGGGAGAGCCACCGACACGGGCATCACCCTGGCTCCCATGATCCACGAGCTGGGCTGGAAGGCCACGGACTTGGACAACCTCGCCGCTGGCATCATTGCCGGCCACATCATCGAATGCGGCGCCCAGGCGACAGGCGGCAACTTCACCGACTGGCGGCAGGTCCCCTCCTTCGACAAGGTCGGATACCCCATCGTGGAGATGAACGCCGATGGCTCCTTCATCGTCACCAAGCACGAGGGCACCGGCGGCCTGGTCAACGTCGCCACCGTCCGGGAGCAGCTGCTCTACGAGATGGGGGACCCGTTGGAGTATTTGACCCCTGATGTGACCGCCGATTTCACCACGGTATGCCTCGAGCAGGACGGGGCCGATCGGGTCCGGGTCTCAGGCATTCAAGGCAAGCCGCCTCCTCCTTCTCTCAAGGTCTCCATGTCCTACGAAGATGGATACAAGGTCAGCGGCTCCATCATTCTTTGCGGTCCTGACGCTGTGGCCAAGGGCGACGCCTTCGCCCGCATCTTCTGGAGTCGCCTCGACTGTGACCTGCAGGAACGGCACACGGAGTTTATCGGCTACTCCTCCTGCCACTGGCACCTGTCGCCGGAGACGGACCCGACAGAGGTCATGCTCCGGCTCTCGGCGCGGGACCATGACAGGAGCAAGCTGGAGCGCTTCTCCCGCCTCCTCCCGGCTCTCATCCTCTCTGGCCCGCCTGGAGTGGCCGTCACGGGAGGAAGACCGCCGGTGCAGGATGTGGTGGCCTACTGGCCCGCCCTGATCGACAGGCAGCACGCCCGGGCCACGGTGGAGGTCACCGATGGGGGCGAGGACACCCTGGTGGAGATGAGCTGGCCCCTCATCCCCGGGCCCATGACCGGACGGCCCGATGCGGTGCAGCCAGCCTTCGACCTCCCCCCCTCCGCCGGCGCCAGCCGGAAGATCGTCCTCGGCGCCATCTGCCACGGCCGCTCGGGAGACAAGGGCGATACAGCCAATATCGGACTCATCGCCCGATCCGATGCGGCCTATGCCTGGATTCGACAGGAGATCACCGCCGATCGGGTCAAGGAGTACTTCGGCGACATCTGTCAGGGGAAGGTGGTCCGCCATGAGGTCCCCAACCTGCGGGCCCTCAACTTCCTGCTGGAGCGGGCCCTGGGAGGGGGCGGCACCCTCTCGCTCAGAGTCGACCCCCAGGGAAAGACGCTCTCCCATGCCTTGCTGGCCATGGAAGTCGCCGTCGACGAGGCCGTCCTCGATACGGTCCCGACGGACCACCTGACGCCCAGCTGAACCGGAGGACTTGATGAGCTTCGAACACTGGGAGGTCTCGCAGAAGGGCGGTGTCGCCTACCTGACGTTGAACCGCCCCGACGTACACAACGCTCTGGACGATCAGACCGTGAAGGAGGGCCTCGCGGCTCTCGACCAGGCCCAGGAGAACCGGGACGTCCGGGTCATCGTCATCGGCGGCAACGGCAAGAGCTTCTGCGCTGGCGCCGACCTGAATTACATGAAGCGTGTCCAGGAGTTCTCGAAGCAGGAGAACATCAAGGACGCCGAGATCCTCTGCGAGCTCTTCTACCGGATCTACACCTGCGACAAACCCGTCGTCGCCAGGGTCCACGGCGCAGCCCGGGGAGGCGGCACAGGCCTCCTGGCCGCCTGCGATCTGGTCATCGCCGCCAGCCGGGCCACCTTCGCCTTCACGGAGGTGAAGCTCGGTCTCGTTCCCGCCGTCATCTCCCCCTACCTGATGCGCCGCGTACCGGAGGGCAGCTGCCGGTACTACATCATCACGGGCCGAAAGTTCGACGCCGCCGAGGCGCACCGCCTGGGACTGGTCGACGTGGTCGTCGAAGACGACTCACTGGATCAGGCCCTGACAGATCATCTGGATGAACTGGGCGCCAACGGCCCCCAGGCCATGGCCAGCGCCAAGGAGTTGATTCGCACCGTCAGCCGCTCCAGCCCCGAGGAGGCCCGGGTATTCACCTCCAGGATGCTGGCACGGATTCGCAGGGAGCCGGAAGCCCAGGAAGGATTCTCCGCATTCCTGGAGAAGCGAAAGCCCGGCTGGGCGAAGCAGGAGGACTGATGTTCTCCAAGGTGCTCATCGCCAACCGCGGAGAGATCGCAGTCCGGATACTCCGGAGCTGCCACGAGCTTGGCATCCCCGTGACGGCGATCCACTCCGATGCCGACGAGGCTTCCCTGCACGTCCAGCTCGCCGATGACGCCGTCTGCCTCGGAGCCCCGGAGCCCTCCGCCAGCTATCTCGACATCTCGAAGGTGGTCGAGGCAGCTCGCTCCACGGGATGCGACGCCGTTCATCCCGGTTACGGTTTCCTCTCCGAGAACCCCAACTTCGCCCGGGCCTGCGAAGAGGCGGGGCTCATCTTCATCGGCCCCCCGCCGGAGGTGATCCGGAAGCTGGGTGACAAGACCGAAGCCCGGAACCTCATGGAGGCCGCCGGTGTTCCCGTCCTGCCCGGGACGCCACCGGTGGAGGCCGGGTCGGAGGCCGGGTCGGAGGCGATCGAGGCTCGGGCCGCTGAAATCGGATACCCGATCCTGGTCAAGGCCGCCGCCGGAGGCGGAGGCAAAGGCATGCGAATCGTCCGGGCTCCGGCGGAGTTGAAGTCCTCCATGGAAGCCAGCTCCCGGGAAGCCAAGGGCGCCTTCGGAGACGGGCGGATCTTCCTGGAGAAACTTCTCGAGCGCCCTCGCCACGTGGAGTTCCAGATCCTGGCGGACAGCCAAGGCAACACGATCCATCTCCTGGAGCGGGAGTGTTCCATCCAGCGCAGGCACCAGAAGATCCTCGAGGAGTCGCCCTGCCCGATCATGGATGACAAACTGCGTCAGTCCATGGGCAAGGCCGCCGTGGACGCTGCCCGGGCCGCCGGTTACGTCAACGCCGGGACCGTTGAGTTCCTGCTGGCGGAGGACCGGAAGTTCTACTTCCTGGAGGTCAACACCCGGCATCAGGTCGAGCATCCCATCACGGAGATGGTCACGGGAGTCGATCTGGTCGCTGCCCAGATCCGGATCGCCGCAGGTGAACCTCTCCCCTTCGAGCAGCAGCAGATCCTGGGCAGGGGACACTCGATGGAGTGCCGAATCTACGCCGAGGATCCGGCCAACAACTTCTTCCCCTCCACCGGGACCGTCGCGGGCCTGACGGAGCCCCACGGACCTGGCATCCGGGTCGATTCCGGCATTTACGAGGGAGCGGAAGTCAGCATTCACTACGATCCGCTGCTGGCGAAGCTGACCGTCTGGGCGTCGGATCGGGAGGCCTGCAGGAGGCGCCTCCTGGTGGCCCTCAGGGAGTACCGGGTCCTTGGCGTGAAGACGAACATCCCCTACATGATCGCCGTGACAGAACACGCCGAGTTTGCCTCAGGCAACACCCACACTTCCTTCCTCGGGGAGCACCTGCCGAAGGGGCCCGAACCGAGCCGGAGACATCGGACAGCCGCCATCGTTGCCGCCGCCCTGTCGGCCCTGAACTCGGGACCTTCTGCCTCCGGGACGCCCGGCGACGACGGTTCACCAGCGCAGCGACCGGGAGTCTGGCGGACCCTCGGAGAGTGGCGTCTGGGAGGCAAGGCATGAAGCTTGTCCTGGAGCTGGACGGCGAGTCCATTCCCGTGGAGATCACCCGGGAAAAAGGGGACCGGTATCGCGTCCTCTTCGAGGATCGGGACCTGTCGATCTCGGTCCTGCATCTGGACTCCCACTTCCTGATGATGCGCCTCCTGAGCACGCCCATCCGAGCCCAGCTCCGATCCACCCGGGAATCCCAGCACGTCGCCTTGGGCGGAGAGTTCTACGACTTCCAGGTCATTCGCGACGAAGGGCGGCGAGGCAAGGGCCGGAGGGGCGGCAAGGCCAACGGTACCGTTTCGTCCCCCATGCCCGGGAAGGTCACGAAGGTCCTGGCTGCCAAGGGCGACTCGGTCTCCGCCGGGGACCCCCTGTTGATCGTGGAGGCCATGAAGATGGAGAATGAGATTCGCGCTCCCGTCGACGGCACCATCATCAGCTTCGAGGCCACGGTGGGTCAGATGGTCATGCCCACCGATACGCTGGTGGAGATCGAGACCGCCGACAGCCCGCCGGATCAGCCCTGACCGGTTCCGGGCTTCTTTTTCTTCGCCCGCTCGATGGGCTTCATCACGAGCCTCTCCACCGGCTCCCCTCCGATGAGGTGCTTGTCGATAATCTCGTCCACATCTTCTGCCGTGACGCCCCCGTACCAGACCCCCTCGGGGTAGACGACGCAGCTGACGCCCCGCTCGCAGGCGTCGAGACATCCTGCCGAGTTAGCCCGGACCGTTCCTCGCAGACCCTTCTGGGCCACCTTGATCTTGAAGAGGGTCCTGACCTCATCGGCCCCCTTGCTGGCGCAGCAACCCTTCGGATGTCCGTCGGGACGCCGGTTGGTACAGACAAAGAGATGACGTTCGAATGGTCCTGGCATGAAGCCTCCTGGGTCAGAGCACCCAGATTACAGGCCCGGAGCCAGCGGGGTCCAGTCGAGGGGCTACACCAACTCGGCCCGGAAGAGGGTTAACATTGAACCGTGGACTATCCAGCTGAATTCCTGAGGCTCTATGAACCGATCGAGGAGATCGGTTCCGGTGGCATGGGTGTCGTCGTCCGGGCCCGCCAGAGGAGTCTCGACAGGGACGTGGTGGTCAAGTTCCTGCGCCCGGAGCTGGGCAAGGACCCGGCGGCACGTCAGCGGTTTGTCAACGAAGCCCGGATCTGCGCGCTCATGAATCATCCCGGTCTCGTGCCGGTGTTCGACGTCGACGACCAGGCCCGATGGATCGTCTTCGCCTGGGTTCCGGGCCGGACCCTCGCCGATCGGCTCTCCCTCTCCGGCCTCCTGAGCCAGAAGGAAGCCGTCGAGATCGCACTCAGGACCTCCGAGGGGTTGTCGGAGGCTCATCGCCGAGGCGTCATCCACCGGGACGTGAAACCCGGCAACCTGATCCTGACCGGCGATGGCGCCGTGAAGGTCCTCGACTTCGGGATCGCCACGGCCCGTACCCACCTGGGACGGCTCACCCGGGATGGAACCCTCCTGGGAACCCCGGGCTACATGAGCCCCGAACAGGCCAGGGGAGAAGAGGCCGGGCCAGCGACGGACATCTACGGTCTCGGAGCCACCCTCTATCACATGCTGACCGGAGGACCTCCCTTCCAGGAACCGAACCTTCCGGAATTGCTCCAGATGATCCTGACCCGTGATCCCGCTCCTCCCTCAGCTTCCCGTCTCAGGCTGCAGCCCGGGCTGGATCGACTTGTCCTTCAGATGCTGAGCAAGGAGCCATCGGACCGGCCGGGCTCCATGTCTGAAGTCGGCGGCCGGCTGAAGTCGCTCCTTGTCGAGGTCCAGGCATTTGATGACCTGGATGACACCCGGCTCGACACGGGCCGCCCTGTCGGGACACCGGCAGGAGGAGAGGCAGCCCCGCTAGCGCCGACGAGAGCCTTCCTCGGCAGCCCGCCGAAGAGCAGGATGGTTTGGTCCGCAGTGGTTGTAAGCACGATGATCCTGCTACTGACAGCGGTCGTCCGGTTCATGGCACCGGCGACGAGGGATCTGCCAGCTGGAAGTGAGCCAGCTCCCGTGGCCCACCGGGACTCCGGCGAAGGTGTGCCAGCAGTTCGGGAGGAACGGGACGATCTCTCTTCCTCCGATCCCGGCCGTCAACTGGAGGCCATCAGCCGCATGTCCCGGCGACCCTCCCGGACCCATCGGCGGAAACTGATCGACAGGCTTCTGCAAGGACCGGCGCCAGGAGCCAGCCTCTCGGCAACCGAGGAGTCCCGTATCCGTATCAAGCTCGTTGAGGCCCTGAGGACCCACGGAGACGGCCGGGCCGTTCCGCCACTCCTGAAAGCGCTGGGCAGGGAGCCGGATCGAGGGGTTCAGTCTGCGCTGGTCAGCGCGATTCAGGATCTCTCGGGTCTGAAGGAGGCCTTCGAACCCGGTGCCGTACGCAACTGGGCCCGATTCGAGAGCTGGATGCAGTCATCAGAATGGGACGTCTTCAGGGGGCTGAGAGGCCGCGCGGGCAGGGGCCTTCCCAGATCGAAGGAGCTGCACGTGTCTTCCCTGGCCCAGTCGGTGGCGCGCTCGTTCGGAAAGGACGCCATCCGGGAGGGCAAGACCCAGGCTGCCCGGATCTGGCTCTTGAGGGCCCTGTGGGAGCAGCCCCTGGATCCCGAAAACCTCCGAGTCGTCGGTCAGGAGTTGCTGGTGGAGCATGGAAGGGCGATTCCCGCCGCCAGGGTTTTCCGGCTCGTCGGAATCTGGCAGCCCAGGGAAGACT
>JAJFLN010000830.1 GCA_021772705.1 Candidatus Cloacimonadota bacterium
GGCTGGCGTGCTCGTGGATCCCACGGTGCCGACCGAACTTGGAGCCGCCATCGAGGGACTCCTGGACCAGCCCGAACGTGCGGCAGGCCTGGCAGGACGGGGGCTGAAGCGTGTTCGGAACCATTACGGATGGGAAGCCTCGGCGCGCCATCACCTGGAGCTGTACCGCCAGGCCCTCGAACAGTGACTCCCTGCCGGTTCGACCTCCTCTGCCTGGGCGAGGTGCTGGTCGATCTCATCAGCGAGTCGGAGTCAGATCGGCTGGAGGACTGCCACCGGTTCTCCGCCCGGGCCGGAGGCTCACCGGCGAACCTGGCTCGCTTTGCCTCTCGCCGTGGCCTGCGTACCGGGTTCGTCGGCAGGATCGGTCCCGACGGGGCCGGCCGCTTGCTGAGGAACGCCTTGGAGGGGGAGGGAGTGGATACGGCCTATCTCCAGGTCGCCCGATCGGAGCCGACGTCGGTCTGTCTCGTCACCCGCTCTTCGGGAACCCCGGACTTCGTCCTCCATCGCCGGGCCGATACGGGGTTGACCCCTCGGCATGTCCCGGCGCCGGTGGCTGCCTCAACGAGGGTGCTTCACACCAATGCCCTGTCTCTCGCCACGTCGCCTCTGGGGGATACGGCGATGAAGGCGATTCGAGCGGCTCACGCCGCCGGGCGGCACGTCAGCCTGGACCCGAACTGGCGGCCAGGACCCTGGGCGGGTCGCCGGGAAGTGCTCCGGCGCCTCGAGGAGGCCGCTCCCATGGCCTCCTTCATCAAGCCGAGTCTGGATGACGCCCGGGCACTCCTGGGCAAGGGGAGTCCCGAGACCCACCTCCGGAAGTTCGCCGAGATGGGAGTCCGGACAGTGCTCCTGACCATGGGCATCGATGGACTGCTGATCCTCGACGAAGGCAAGACAACTCACGTGACGGGCCCTGCCCGGACTCTCCGCTCCGCCACCGGCGCGGGAGATGCCTTTCTGGCGGTGTTCCTGTCCCGGGTGCTGGCGGGCGACGATGCCGTCGAGGCAGCGAGAAGAGGCGTGGAAGAGTGGCTGGACCTGCGGGATAGCGAGGGCCGGGAGAAGCAGGAGTTCCCATCGCCGGTGCAGAGGACGGTGGTCTGAGTCCTCCGTGCTGTGTAGAAAACTCGGGAAGTTACACGGAGATCACCGAGGCCACAGTGAACACAGATGGTTCTTTGAAGAGAGTTCTTACGCGGGGCGAACGGGGTTCTGTGGCGGCCCTGATCTGGAGGGTGGGGATCCGGGGACACACGACAGGGCCCGAATTACAGGGGTATACGTGCTGCCGGGCAGCCGACGGTGAATTGGGGTCCCGTAGTGTGTGCCCGGATCCTGAGAACGTGGAGTTCCCCGGAAGAAGAGGCTTCGTTTCGTTGCTGGAAGGTGGTACAGGAATTGAGCCAGCTACTCAACGTTCCCAGCACGAGATCGCCTCAAAGAGGCTCTGTGATCTCCGGACCTCTGCGAACTCTGTGTAACTTCCCGGGGGATCGCAGGTGAAGCCACCCCTACGGGACATGCACCCCTGATCTGGAGCTTCGCTTGATGCACCGGCGGTGCTCGTGTAGAGTCGTCTCACCCGCCTGAACTTGCTACCGAGGCCCGTCGGTTTCGAGCAGGGTCCCTGGCGGATCTCCCCTGATGAGAGCATCCTCTCGAACCCCTGTCTGGAGTTTGCCGCTCCTCGTCGCCATCGTCCTGGCCGTCGCCCTGGCTTCCATGGCCACCCTGGTCCCGGGCTGTGGCGGAGGGAGACACTTTGACGGGATGAAGCCGGGGCAGCAGCCGCTGGTCCTCATGACATTCAAGCTCCCCGGCGGTCCCGATGGCTGGCCCCGTATCGTGGAGGATTTCCGGAAGGAGAACCCCGACATTCATCTCGTTACCGAGATGTTGCCGGCCAACTCGGACCAACAGCACCAGTTCTACGTGAGCAACCTCGAAGAGCGACCGGCAGACTTCGATGTCTTCGCCTTGGACACGGTCTGGGGCCAGGAGTTCGCCCGCGCCGGCTGGCTGCAGGATGTGACGGAGCTGCTAGGGCCGGAGTACATGGAGAGCCTCAGGCTGGAGTACTTTTCCGGGGCCATGGAGCCCTGCTTCTGGAAGGGGCGCTGCTATTCCCTCCCCTGGTTCATGGACGCCGGGCTGCTCTATTACAGAAAGGATCTGCTGGACAAGCACGGCCTCGAACCGCCTCGCACCTTTCCGGAACTGGAGGAGCAGGTCCAGAAGATACGGGCCCTGGAGAATCGCCCGGACATGGCCGGGCTGCTCTGGCAGGCCAAGCAGTACGAGGGACTGATCTGTTCCTCCCTGGAGTTCATTCGCGGCAACGGCGGCAAGATCCTGGACCGGGGCCGGGCTCAGCTGGACTCGGCGGCGTGCCGGGAGGCCTTGCTCTTCATGCGGGGTCTGCTGACCAAGGGAATCAGCCCGGCGATGGTAACCAGCGCCGACGAGGAAGCGACCCGCCGGATGTTCGGTGACGGCAAGGCCTTGTTCCTCCGGAACTGGCCCTACTGCTGGGGACTGTTGAACGCCGAGGGCTCCGCTGTAAAGGGGAAGGTAGGCATCGCTCTGATGCCGTCATTCCAGGGCGGGGAGAGCTCTCCGACGCTGGGGGGGTGGCAGATCGGCATCAACCCGAACTCGAAGAGGAAGGACGCGGCCCTGAAGTTGATCCGCTACATGTGCCGGATCGACACACAGGAGAAGATGGTCCTGAACACGGGTCTCACACCGGGGCGGCGGAGGCTCTACGAGAGGATTCGGCTCCTCCGGAAGAACCCCTTCCTGGTCATGCTCGTCGAGAGTCTGTCCCGGGCCGTTCCCCGGCCCCTCACACCCTCTTACCTGATGCTCTCACAGGTATTGCAGTCCGAAATCTACGGGATCGTGTCGGGCGTGAAGCCCCCGGAAGCGGCCCTTCGAAACGCCCAGCGCCAGCTCGACCGGATTCTTGAAGTGGAGAAGACGAGCGAGTGACGGCTGAACAGGACACGTTGGCGACATTGCAGGTCGACTCAGATCGAGCCCATGTACTCGACGGCGGTTCCGAGCCGAGACTGGGCTGAGCCGATTCCTTATCCAGGTGGTTCCCACCCTTCTGCCAGGAGGCCCCTCGTGAAGCTCGCAACGGTCCTGATTCTGCTGGTCCTTGAACTGGTCCCCTTCCTGGCGGTCCCCCTCCTGGCGGGCTCCGTCGATTCCGGTCCGGGGGTCCCCCTGGAGGAGTTGATGGAGCTGTCGGGGATCAACCGCATGCTCGATCAGATTCCGGGACACTTCGATATGCAGATCGAGCAGAGAAAGGCCGGCCTGTCTCCGGAACAGCTTCGGAGTTTCCGGGCCGCCGTGGGGCGGGCCTATTCGCCGGACCGGCTCAAGAGCGCCGCTGTGGCTCGGCTGTCCCGGAGTGTGGATCGGGAAAACGTCGCTGCCACCATCGACTTCCTCCGCTCGCCCCTGGCCTTGAAAATGACCCGGCTGGAGATCGCTGCTTCCACGGCGGAGGCGGCCCAGCGCATGCAGGAGTACGGCATCGAGATGGAGCAGGCGCCGCCCCCGCCAGAACGGCTGGCTTTGATCGACAGGCTGGAGCAGGCCGCTCGTTCCACCGAGACCGGTCTACGGCTCTTCAGCACCATCGTGATGACCCTGGAGAGGGGAATGGCCGTGGCCCTGCCTGAGGGGTCCCGGCTGTCGCCTGCGCAGCTACAGAGCCAGGTTCACGCCCTGGCAGCCCAGATGCGGCCCGTGATTCACCAGTCCGTGATGGTCAACCTGCTCTTCGCCTACCGGGAGGCTTCCGATGTCGAACTGGATGAGTACGTCCGATTTCACGAGGGGCGTACAGGTCAGCGGTTGGTGGAAGTCATGAATGAATCCATGCTCGAGGCCATCACCTCCGGGGCCCAGAGTCTGGCTGACGAGATGGCCAGAGGGCTGTCGGAGGCCGAGACCGAGCCGGGGTCCAGCCAGTGAGTGAGAGCTGCAACCCGAGGAGGCCCATGAACGTAGATATTCATGAGGGAATCCTTGGTGGCTCCGGGAGTCCCGTTACGCTCACGCCGTGAAGACCGGCCCGGGGGCCTGACCCTGGAAGGGGCTTCGTTGCTTCAGTACCTCAGAAATGGCCGCGACAACGGGGCTTGCGGATCCCTGGCGATCTACCTGGTCCTGACCATCCTGTTCTCATCGGCGGCGCCGGCCGTGGCGCAGGCAAGGAATGGTGGGATTCCGGCCCTCCAGTCAGAGGCCTCCAGCGATGGGTGGATTCAGGTTGAGAAGCTGGACCTGGGGCCGCCCCTCGATCAGGAGAGGACGCTGGCATCCCGTATCCGGGACAAGTCCGGTGGATACGGATTTTTGACCCCGATCCTGATCGCCCTGACCAGCGCCGTGGACAGCTTCAAGCACCGGGAGTCCGACGCCGTCGTGGATACGGCGGCAGACGCATTCGGCTTCGTAGGCGAGAAGCGATTCTGGGGCGGCCTCGGCGCCGATCTCCTGGTTACCGCCGTCGCCGGGACGATCGCCTCCGCCATGCCCGGTGGACCCTTTCTGCAGACTCTGCTGCCCGTGGCCGGAGGTTTCCTGGGCTGGCAGATCGGCACCGGGCAACTCGGCAACACGGACTGGGTCGGCCTGGGAGCTCAGATCGGGGCCGCGGCGGTGACCCAGTATGCCGTGATTGCCATGATGGGAGGCATGCCCGGCAGCCGGATTGTTGCCGGCCTTGCCAGCGCCGTTACAGGCATCACGATGGGCATCCTGATGGATTCCATCCGGGATCGATACGCCATGCGAGCCGAGGCGACCCGCCCGTCCGATCTACCGCTCCGGGACGCGGTGAAGGGACCCATGGCGGCCTGGGGACCTTCCGAGCCGGAGCCATCGGCCCAGAAGCGCTACTACAGGCGACTCCTGGAGGCGCTCTCGGCGGGGGATCGCGAGCGGATCAGGATGCTGCACGATGCCTATCGTGGCGGCGATCCGGCGCCGGCATGGTGAAGCGGGTCCGGATCGTGACGCCGCCGCCGGCGAGGCTGAGCCGGTCCCTGCCGGTCTTTCTCCTGCTGCTCCTGACCGCCGGAGCCTGGGCTCAAACAGAGGAAGACATACCCATCGGGTCCTTCAAGGTACGCCTCGATTTCGTCGGGGACAGGACCGGCCATGCTCCCTTCGATCTGAACCTGGGCAGGGAAGGGGGAGAGACCGATGGCAGGTGGGAGGTCCAGACCTCCCGGGAGGCGCCGACGGACAGCAAGGTCCTGGTGCAGGCCGACGGAAGCCAGGAGAAGTCCCGGTTCCTCTTTGCCGTTATGGAGGAACCCACCTACCGGGACGTGGAGCTCTCGGTTCAGTGCCGGGCCGTTGCTGGAGAGCTGTTTCAGTCCGCCGGACTGGTCGCCCGGTTTCAGGATTCGCACAACTATTACGTGGCCCGGATGGATGCTCTCGATGGCGATGTGAGGCTCTACAGCGTCAAGGATGGCAAGTGGAAGTTGATCGCCTACAGCCAGTGCGACGTGAAGACCGGTCAGTGGGGCCGGCTGGGGTTCCGGGCCGAGGACGATCGATTCCTGGTGCTCTGGAACGACGAGATCAAGATCGAGATCGCTGACGACAGCAGCCGGTATGACGGCCAGGCCGGCGTCTGGACCCGGGCTGACTCGGTCTGTCAGTTCGACGCCTTCGTCGCCGAGCCCATCCGGTAGTCAGCCAGGCCGGAAACAGCCAGGCGGCAAGAGCTTGCCAGGGAGCCCGGGCACCGGCGGAAGCGGAGAGGCTGCAGTTCAGGGCCTTGGGGCTTCCGGCGTCCTCCGAAGGGTCCACATCCTTCAGGATGGCCACCACGTCCACGGACTTTCCTAGGACGGAGGGATTGACGAACACCTCTCCGGAGTCCTTCAAGATCAGCTGCTCGGCAGCGGAGTCCGAGAGCCGGATGCGATAGGTACGGAGGACGTTGTGGGGGAACAGAAACTGCCCGTCTGCCCGGACGCTCTCGAGGGTCATGAGCGTCCCGTTGGACGTGGTCGGCGACAGCGTCACCCCCTCGAGGAGGCCAGTCTCGGTGGGGTCGAGTTCGGCCACTCCCTTCGCCAGAGGTTGCTGATCAATGTAGAGCTGGACGAACTGGGCCGCCTGGCCCTGGGCCGATGGCGCGAACAGGCAGATCAAGGCCGCCAGAAGAGATCCGAGGCGCAATACCCATGAATTAGTGGAAGGAATGTTTGAAAACGAGGGCTCTGCCCTCGAACTCCCGCCAGGGGCCATTGGCCCCTGGACCCGGATGAACAGGTCGAGCTTTCGTATGTCATTCAAGTGT
>JAJFLN010000084.1 GCA_021772705.1 Candidatus Cloacimonadota bacterium
AGCGAGGCACACCGGCGCAGATATCTCGTCGCGAAGGGAAATCGAAACTTCTTCACCGAAAGCCGCTCCTTCTTCGCAGTCCAGGTTAGCACTACAACGCAAGATCCTCGGCGTTGCATGACTGAAGTTGGCCACAGTCGATCCCCATCGCCGCAAGTTCTTGCACGCGGCGTTTGGTCGCTGACAGGCGGGCCGCCTCCTCCACGAGGGTCGCGACGAGAGCGGGCAAGCCGGACCTCACGGCATCGGACATGGGCTGTCCCAGTTCGTAGGAGGCGCCCTCCATTCCGATGAAGACTCCCTTTCCGGGGGCCACTCCCAGGGTCGCGGCCAGGCCGAGCGCCTCCTGGAGCCCCAGTCCGTGGGATGAGACCCGGGCCGTGTCGTGAGGCATGGACTGCAGGACCCCGTTCACGATCTCGACGCGGGATAAAGACCCCGGTTCGCCTGCTCCGTGAGTGGCGTCGACCACGATGATTCGAGGCGCCTCCGACAGGGCGTTGACCAGGTCGGCGACGTTTCCGTTGACGCACTGGAGCTGTACCTGATGACGCATCTGTGACGCGGCAACCGACGCGGCCTCCAGAGCGAGGCCATCGTCACCGCGCATGCTGTTCCCGACGGCGATCAGCCGGACGAGACAGGGGGGTGAATCACGTTCACCTTGAGAAAGTGGGTCGCGCATGAGATGCAGGGGTCGTAGCAGCGGACGAGCTGCTCCAGTTTCCAGGTCATGTCCTCCTGATCCAGGTCCATCAACTCCGGGGCGTAGGACCGGAGATCTTCCTCGATTTGGGGCTGGTTCTGAGACGTGGGGGGGACTATCTTGGCTTTGACGATGCTGCCAGATTCATCGACGTCGTAGGAGTGGTAGAGCAGGCCGCGAGGGGCTTCGGTTGCCCAGCAACCGCGGCCCGCCTGGATCGGCACCTCTTGCAGCGCGCTGGCCGGTTCGTTATAGCCGTTGATGATGTCGATGGCCTCCGCCACGGCGTGGACCGTCTCCACGGCCCGGACCACGATGGACACGAAGGGGTTCGTGGTCGGCAGCGGGACGCCGCACTCCCTGGCCGACTGGAGCGCCGTCGGGTGCAGCCGGTCCATGCAGTGGTAGAGCCGGGCCAGGGGGCCGACGTGGTAGGTGCCGCCTCCGACCCGGCGGGAATGGAGGGCGTTGGAGTGGGCCACGTGCTCCTCCCGGTAGTGGTCCTCGTATTCGTCGAATGTGACGGAAGGACCCTTGCTGGAGACCACCTTGCCCTCGTTCATGGGATACTCGTCGGGGTGGGACAGGCTGACGAAGTCGTAGTAGATCTCCTTGTCCGGGAAGTCGAGAGTGGCAAAGAACTTCACCACGTCCAGGGCGTCATCCAGGGTCCTCTCCAAGTCGGGTAACAACCTCTTCAACTCCCTCTTCCTGGGGGGGCGGCTGAAGCCGCCGACACGGACCGAGACGGGATGGACCGACCGGCCTCCGATGATGTCCACCAGGTCGTTCCCGGCCTTCTTCATCCGCAGGGCCCTCTTGACCACGTCGCCGTGATCGGCGGCCATGGAAATGGCACTTTCGTAGCCCAGGAAGTCCGGGGCATGAAGCATGTGAACGTGCAGCACGTGGCTCTCGATCCACTCACCACAATAGAGCAGTCTTCGGAGCGTTCTTATCGGTTCTCCCATGTGGACGCCGGCAGCGGCCTCCAGGGCGTGGGCCGAGCTCATCTGGTAGGCCACGGGACAGATGCCGCAGATCCGGGCCGTCACGTCCGGAACCTCTTCCCGGCTCTTTCCCTGCAGGAAGGCCTCGAAGAAGCGGGGCGGTTCGAAGATCCGGAGCCGGCAGTCCGTCACCTCTCCCTCGGCGGTGACCACGATGTCCAGGGCTCCTTCGCCCTCGACCCGGGCCAGGTAGTCGACCTTGATGGTCCTTTCAGTCTTCATTGCTGTCCCCCCGTTGCCGGTTCCGTTCATCCCGGAACGGCTGGGCCCAGACGTTAAACTTCTCGAACAGTGCGGCCACCTCTTCCCTGCCTCTCCCACCGGCACGAATCGCGTCGGCAAGGGAGCGGGTGTTCGCCGCCTCCTTGGGGCCGAAGCAGCCGTAGCAGGCCCTGGCAAAGTCGGGGCAGAGGGCGCCGCAGCCAGCGTGGGTCACGGGACCCAGACAGGGCTCTCCCTTCGCCACGAGGACGCAGACGATGCCCCGGCGCTTGCACTCCATGCAGACCGCCTCGTCGGGGATCTGGGGCTTGCGTCCAGCCAGCAGCGACGTGAGCAGCTCCACGAGCTGGCCCTTCGAGATGGGGCAGCCTCTCAGCTGGTAATCCACCTTGACGTGCTCCGAGATGGCCGTCGAGGTGTCCAGAGTCTTGACGTACTCCGGATGGGCGTAGACGGCGTCGATGAAGCCGGGAACCTCGGCGAAGTTCTTCAGGGCCTGGATGCCTCCGGAAGTGGCGCAGGCCCCGATGGTGACCAGGAGCCTGGACCGGTCCCGGACGTTTCGGATCTCCTCCACCTGGGACGGGGTGCTCACGGAACCCTCCACGAGAGACACGTCGAACTCGCCCTCCAGGGCGAGCCTCCTTCCTTCCGGGAAGTAGGCCACATCGATGGCCCCCGTGAGGGCCAGCAGCTCGTCCTCGCAGTTCAGAAGAGTCAGCTGACAACCATCACAGGACGTGAACTTGAATATGCCCAGCCTAGGCGGAGGCGGGATGTTGGGTTGCCGGTTCATATTCCCTCCAGTCCGAACAGATGGGACACGTCGGGATAGGCGAACACCGGCCCGTCCTTGCAGATGAACTTCGAGCCGTACTGACAGTGGCCGCAGACTCCGATGGCGCACTTCATGTTTCGCTCCAGTGAAAGGTATAGCGAGGCAGGCGGCAGCCCCAGCTCCAGAAGATCCCTGGAGACGAAGCGCATCATCACTTCGGGTCCGCAGACCATGGCCACTGCGCTCTTGGGACGGAAGGCGAGCTCCGGAAGCAACTCCGTGACGACTCCCACGTTACCTGACCAGTTGATATCCGCCGTGTCGACCGTGACCTTCACCGAGATCCCTGGCACCAGAGTCGCCCAGGACAGAAGGTCCCGGCTGAACAGCAAGTCCTGGGGTGTCCGGGCCCCGTAGATCAGGGTCACGTCGTTGTAGGCGGCCCTCTCTCCCAGCACCTGCAGGATCACGGGCCGCAGGGGAGCCAGGCCTATCCCGCCAGCCACCAGGATCAGGTCTCGGCCTCGGGCTTTGTGCACCGGCCAGGCTGTCCCGAATGGCCCTCTGAGACCGAGGCGGTCGCCGGGTTTCAGCTTCTGAAGCGCCCGGGTCACGGTGCCGCAGGCCCGGATGGTGTGGCTCAGGGTCTCCTTTCCCAGGGGGTTGGAGGAGACCGAGATGGCGGCCTCACCCACCTCCGGAATGTAGAGCATATTGAACTGACCCGCGGCGAAGCCGTAGGACCGCTCCTCCACCGGGGCGGGAGCCATGATAGACAGGGAGAACGTGTCGCTGGTCTCGGGGTAGACAGCGATGACGCGGGCCTCGCAGGGCACCATGGCCCCGGTCTCGGTGGACCCAGGCGCCGCCTCGCCCCGGGGCTCCAGGGGCGGGGGAGGCCAGTAGGCGCTCAGAGGTTCGCCGGCCGGAAGTGAGCCGTCCAGAGGCGTTTCGCGAATCGCCGCCGCCTCCTCCGTGATGTCGATTCCCACGGGGCACCAGGAGATGCAACGGCCGCAGCCGACGCAGCCGGAGGTGCCGAACTGCTCGTGCCAGCTCGACAGCTTGTGCGTCATCCACTGCCGGTACCTGTCCTTCACCTTCTGGCGGAAGTTCCCGCCAACGGTATAGGAGAAGCTCTCGGAGAAACAGGAATCCCAGCGGCGGGTCCTGCTGACAATGGCTTCACCGGCCTGACCGTCTGCCGCCTCCTCCGCCGCCGGAGCCACCAGGGAAGGAACGTCCTCCACGGTGGTACAGAAGCAGGTGGGGCAGACCATGGTGCAGTTGCCGCATGACAGGCAGCGGTCCGCTACCTCTTTCCACCTGGGGTGGTCCAGGTTCGAGTTCAGCAGTGCTGGCAGCCCCGCCGTGTCCAGGTCCCGCCCCATCTTGGTTGCGGCACCCTGAACGTCCTCCTCCCCGGCCCGGAGCTGCTCTTTCGATGCGGGCGAGAGGCTCAGGGCATCCAGGACTTCCTGTCCGGCGTCGCTGGCTGCCCGGACGATGAAGCCGTCATCCAGCTCTGTCATGGCCAGATCGAAGCCGCCCTTCGCCTTCGGCCCCGTGCCCATGGAGGAGCAGAAGCAGACCCCGGACGGAACCGTGCAGTCGACTCCGATCAGGAAGGCTCCCTCTCGCTTCGACGCGTAATGGGGGTCGCGATAGGGGCCGCCGGTGAAGACCCGATCCTGAATGTCGATGGCGGCCAGTTCGCAGGGCCGGACTCCCAGCATCGCCGTGGGTGCCCCGGTGTCGGACTTCGGCGGACAGGCCTTCCATTCGCCCGCCGCCCCGGTGGCGAAGAGACGGACCACTGGCTCATGGAGATACTTCTTCCATGAGTGGGGGCCTACGGCGTAGTCGAAGACCCGGTCGCCTCCGGTCTCAGTCAGACGATAGACCCCCGGCTCCTGCCGGGCACTCCAGCCGGCCGGCAGGTCCTCTGCCGAGTCCACCTCGTCGTAGACGATGGCTCCGCCTTCGATGCGGGGACCCACCGTCGTGTACCCCCGGTCCTTCAGTGCCGAGAGCAGGGCGTCGAGACCTGCTCGTGGGAGCCATTGCTCTCCGTGAGCTGAT